>CBDUSJ010000026.1:0-12925 GCA_965369845.1 uncultured bacterium
TTTTCAATTCCCTGTTTCAGTCTTTTTGTATTTGTAACAAACAAATCATCGCCAACTATCTGAATTTTTTTACCGAGTTTATCATTCATCAGTTTCCATCCGTCCCAATCGTCTTCAGCCATTCCATCTTCTATTGAGATAATATGGTAATTATCATTATCCACCCAGTTTTTCCAAAAGTCAACCATCTCGGCAGGAGTAAGTTTATCGCCGGATGACCACTTAAGATGGTAAACATTTTCTTCAGGAATATAATACTCTGATGAAGCTGGATCGAGAGCAAGGTAAACATCCTCTCCGGGTATATAACCGGCTTTTTCGATAGCCTGAAGAATTACATTGATAGCATCTTCATTCGATTTAAGATTTGGGGCAAACCCACCTTCATCACCAACATTTGTAGCAAATCCGGCATTTTTCAGAACTTTTTTAAGGTTATGGAACACCTCGGAACCCATTCTGATAGCCTCGGAAAACGTTGGCGCTCCTACCGGCATAATCATAAATTCCTGGAAATCGATACTGTTATCAGCATGTGAACCGCCATTAAGAATATTCATCATTGGTATCGGGAGAGTATTTGCGCTAACCCCGCCAATGTATCTGTACAAAGGCTGACCTGTTTCAATAGCAGCAGCATGAGCAACAGCAAGAGAAACACCAAGTATTGCGTTAGCGCCGAGATTGGCTTTATTAGGTGTTCCGTCTATCTCGATCATCTTTTTGTCTATTTCAATCTGATCAAGCACATTCAATCCTTTCAGTTTTTCTCTCAGAATGGAATTGACATTATGAACCGCTTTTAATACTCCTTTGCCGAGGTAACGTTCTTTTTCATCGTCTCTTAATTCAACGGCTTCGTGAACTCCGGTTGATGCGCCGGAAGGAATAGACGCTCTACCCAACGCTCCTTTATTAGTTAAAACTTCAACCTCTATAGTCGGGTTTCCTCTTGAATCCAGGATTTGACGGGCATGAATGTTAATAATTGAACTCATACAATAAATCTTTATTTATCTTCTTTATTATTTTCCTTGGATTCTGCCTCGGGAGTTTCGGCTTTTGCTTCCACCTCTGTAGATTTTTCTTCTACTATTTCAGGGGTTTCAGTTTTTTCTTCTACTATTTCAGGGGTTTCGATTTTTGTATCCACTTCTACTGGTTTTTCTTCCACTACCTCGGGAGTTTCGGTTTTTTCTTCAACAGCTTCAGGTGTTTCGGTTTTTGTATCCACTTCTACCGGTTTTTCTTCTACCACCTCGGGAGTTTCGGATTTTTCTTCAACAGCTTCAGGGGTTTCAGTTTTTGTATCCCCTTCTACCGGTTTTTCTTCCACCATCTCGGGAGTTTCGGTTTTTTCTTCAACAGCTTCAGGGGTTTCGGTTTTTGTATCCACTTCTACTAATTTTTCTTCCACCACCTCGGGAGTTTCGGATTTTTCTTCTTCGGCGATTTTCTCAACAGCTTTTGGCTTTGTAGCTTCAGTCTTAGGAGATGTCTTATCCTTTCCGGCGCTTCTTCTTCTACGTTTTTTGGCAGTCTTAGGAGCAGCTTTTTCACCAAGAAGATTTTCGTTATAATCCACGAGTTCTATCAAACACATTTCAGCATTGTCGCCGGCTCTGTTTTCCATCTTGATTATACGAGTATAACCGCCGGGACGATTTGCAACCTTGGTAGAAATTTCTCTGAATAATTCCGTAACGGCTTCCTTACTTTGCAGATAACGAAAAACCATACGGCGTGAATGTGTCGAATCTTCTTTCGATCTGGAAATCAAAGGTTCAATATATGGTCTTAAAGCCTTGGCTTTGGCAAGAGTTGTCGTAATTCTTTTATGTAGAAGTAAGGATGTAGCCATATTTGACAACATCGCTTTTCTGTGTGCGCTTGTCCTACCTAAATGATTAAATTTTTTGCGGTGTCTCATTTTTCGTTTATTCCTTATCTAATTTATATTTAGAAATATTCATACCAAATTCCAGGTTCTTTGATTTAATAAGTTCTTCCAACTCTGTCAATGATTTTTTACCGAAGTTTCTGAATTTCAACAAATCATTTTTATTAAATCCGACCAGGTCCCCCAAAGTATCTACCTCAGCGGCTTTAAGACAATTGAGAGCTCTGACTGAAAGGTCAAGGTCAACCAGTTTTGCTTTGAGTAGTTGCCTGATATGAAGCGAGTTTTCATCAAATTCTTCAGAAACGCTTTTTTCCTCGGTATCGATAGTTATTTTTTCATCCGAGAAAAGCATAAAGTGGTGGATAAGTATTTTAGCTGCTTCTTTCAATGCATTTTTAGGAGTTATGGATCCATCGGTAATGATCTCGAATATCAGTTTTTCATAGTCGGTTTTCTGCTCGACCCTGAAGTTTTCGACGTTATATTTTACATTTTTAATCGGTGTATGTATCGAATCGATCGGGATGGTGCTAATCGGAGCATTCATAATTTTATTTTCTTCGGCAGGAACATATCCCCTGCCTTTATTGACGGTCAATTCGATTAATAATTTTACCGAAGGTGCCATACTACAGATCACAATTTTAGGGTTGAGTACCTGAAAAAATGATAAATGCTTATTTAATTCTCCGGCAGTAAATACTTCCTGACCTGTAATCTCGATATTCACTGTTTCAGTAGTTTCTTCCTCTACTAACCTTTTGAATCGAATCTGTTTAAAGTTTAATAATATTTCCGTAACATCTTCAACCACTCCTTTAATTGTGGTAAATTCCTGATCAACTCCTTCTATCTTAACCGAGGTGATAGCAAAACCTTCAAGGGATGACAAAAGAATACGGCGTAATGCGTTACCTATCGTGATACCGAACCCCGGTTCAAGAGGACGAAACTCGAATTTTCCTTTGTAATCATCGGAATCGATCATGTAAACTTTATCCGGTTTTTGAAATGCTAAAATTGCCATAGTTTTTGTTGGGAATTTGTTTATAATATTGATCAAAAAATTATTTAGAATACAACTCAACAATTAACTGTTCATTGATTTTTTCAGGAATATCACTTCTTTCGGGATAATTCAAAAACTTACCTAACATTTTTTCCTCATCCCACTCGAGCCATGAATAAGCATTGGTTCTTGAAGAAAGTGAATTGGTAATTACCTCGAGTGATTTTGATTTTTCGCGAATACTTATTACATCTCCTTCTTTTACTGAGTATGATGGAATATTGACAATTTTACCGTTTACAGTGATGTGGCGATGTGAAACAAGCTGACGTGCTGCTGCTCTTGTGGGTGCAATGCCCAATCTGAACACTGTATTATCGAGACGGGCTTCAATTAGCTGCAGCAGTATTTCACCGGTAATTCCTTTTTTACGACTGGCTTTTTTGAAAACATTACGAAACTGTCTTTCAAGAATACCATAGGTATATTTTGCTTTTTGTTTTTCCCGTAACTGGATGCCGTATTCCGAAGTCTTTCTTCTTCTCTTGTCCTGACCGTGCATTCCCGGCGGATAATTTTTCTTTTCAAAATATTTATCAGGTCCGTAAATAGGATCACTAAATTTTCTTGAAATTTTTGTTTTTGGCCCAATATATCTTGCCATTTCAATAATATTCGTTTAAATTAATAACAATCAACCTTTATAAAAAAATTAAACTCTTCTGCGTTTTGGAGGTCTGCAGCCATTATGCGGCATCGGAGTAACATCGTTTATTTCAACAACCTCAATACCATTCGAATGGATAGTTCTGATAGCAGATTCTCTTCCTGATCCAGGTCCTTTTACAAAAACCTTAACTTTTCTTAAGCCCAGATCATAAGCAACTTTGGAACAATCTACCGCAGCCGTCTGCGCTGCATAGGGTGTATTCTTTTTTGAACCTCTGAAACCCATTTTACCTGATGTGGACCATGAAATCACTTCTCCTGCATTATTAGTCAGGGTAATGATAATGTTATTGAAAGAAGCTCTGATATAAGCTCTTCCGTTAGGTTCAACTTTTACAACTCGTTTCCTGGCGCCACGTCCGCCTTTTCTTGATTTTGCCATATTTGAGTAATCTTTCTATTTTAAATCTAAAATGTTTTGCATAAAACAGTAAAAATATCAATTAAACTTTTGTTGCTTTCTTTTTGTTAGCAACGGTTTTCTTTCTTCCCTTTCTTGTTCTGGCATTGTTCTTTGTGCCCTGGCCGCGAAGAGGAAGCCCGATACGATGCCGAATACCGCGATATGTTCCGATATCTTTCAAACGTTTAATATTCATCTGAACTTCGGAACGAAGCGATCCCTCAACTTTGTATTCATCACTGATGATCGATCTTATTTTTGTTTGTTCATCGTCAGTCCAGTCCTGAACTTTTTTATGAATATCAACTTCTGCTTTATCCAGTATTTCCTGTGCAAGATTTCTCCCAATACCGTAGATGTATGTTAATCCGATAATACCTCTTTTATTTTTTGGTAAATCAATACCTGCAATTCTTGCCATAAGTCAAAATGTTTTAAAATTTTTATTAACCCTGTCTTTGTTTAAACTTAGGATTTTTTTTATTGATTATGTACAGTCTTCCTTTACGACGTACAATTTTGCATTCTGGCGATCTTTTTTTTATTGATGCTCTGACTTTCATTTTTCAAATAATTATTACTTATACCTGAATGTTATTCTACCTTTTGATAAATCATACGGCGACATAGCGATTTTCACCCTGTCGCCGGGTAATATTTTAATATAATGCATTCTCATTTTTCCGGAAATATGGGCGGTAATAATATGTCCATTTTCCAGTTCTACTCTGAACATTGCATTTCCCAGCGATTCGATAACTGTTCCATCTTGTTCTATAATCGCTTGCTTGGCCATATAATCTAATTAATGTTTATATTATTTATTAAAACTTCTTCGATATAATCAAAAGTTGATAATATTTCAGCTTTGCCTTTACGAATTACCACATCATGTTCAAAATGTGCGGCAGGTAGTTTGTCAATCGTTCTAACTGTCCATCCGTCTTTTTCCTGAACCACTTTAAAAGTCCCCAGTGTTATCATAGGTTCAATTGCCAACACCATTCGTTCTTTCAAACTTTTTCCAGTTCCTCTGCGTCCGTAGTTTGGTACTTCAGGTTTTTCATGAAGTTTTTTTCCGAGTCCATGGCCTACCAAATCTCTTACTACCGAATATCCGAACCCTTCAACATACGACTGAACAGCGTATCCGATATCCCCGACACGTTTACCTACAATTGCATTTTCTATTGCTTTATATAACGATTCTTTGGTATGCTGCATCAGTAAAAGTAGATTTTTTTCAACTTCACCTATTGCAAATGTGTAAGCAGAATCGCCAAAGTAACCATTTTTTTTTACACCACAATCAATAGAAACTATATCTCCTTCGTGCAGTTCTCTTTTTCCGGGTATTCCGTGCACCACTTCTTCGTTTATCGAAATACATAGTGTTGCAGGATAACCCATATAACCTTTAAATCCGGGTATTGCATTATTATCCCTGATAAACGTCTCGGCAATTTTATCAAGTTCGCCGGTGGAAACACCTGGCTTGATATATTTTGCTACCTCAGCTAAAGTTTTACCAACAAGTAAAGAACTTTCTTTTATTATTTCAATTTCTTTTTCTGTCTTTATCGGTATCATTTGCTTAATCAGACAATTTTACAAATTACATACTGAAAGATGTACGTCCTTTAATTCTTCCGGTTTTTGTAAGCCCGTCGTAATGACGCATAAGCAAGTGACTTTCAATTTGCTGCAATGTATCGAGGACAACGCCGACAAGGATAAGAAGTGAAGTGCCGCCATAGAATTGAGCAAACTGCTGATTTACACCTACAAGTCTAACGAAAGCGGGCATAATAGCTACAAGCCCGAGAAAGATAGAACCCGGCAGAGTAATTCTTGACATTACGTTGTCAATAAATTCTGCAGTTTTTCTACCTGGTTTTACACCAGGAATAAATCCTCCGTTTTTCTTCATATCATCAGCCATCTGATTAGGATTAACCGTAATGGCTGTATAGAAATACGTGAATATAATTATAAGCATGAAGAAAACGAAGTTATACCAGAAGCCATTAATATTTGTAAAAGCTGCAGCAAACCCGGACAGGGCTTCCGATTCGGCGAAACCTGCAATTGTCAGGGGCAGGAACATAATGGCCTGGGCAAAGATTATAGGCATAACGCCTGCTGCATTAACTTTTAAAGGCATATACTGCCGCACCCCACCAAATTGCTTGTTCCCAACTATCCTTTTTGCATACTGTACAGGAATTCTTCTTGTACCCTGAACGAGCAGGATTGTAACAAGTACTACACTTACCAGAACAATAATCTCAACAATAAATATTACAAGTCCTCCTCCCTGTTCTTCCATTCTCGAAATAAATTCACCGAACAAAGCAAATGGTAATCTTGCGATAATACCTATCATGATGATTAACGATATCCCGTTGCCAATTCCTTTATCAGTAATTTTTTCACCGAGCCACATAACAAACATCGACCCGGCAGTGAGCAGAATTATTGATGAAATTCCGAAAAATGAAAATACAGAATGAGTAGTAATACTAGGGTCAAAAGGATAAATTCCTTCTGCCGGCAGTTGTGCTACTAAGTTGGCAATATAACCAGGCGACTGGAAAAGCAGGATAATCACAGTTAAATAACGTGTGATCTGGTTAATTTTTCTTCTTCCGCTTTCACCTTCTTTCTGCAGTTTTTGGAAATACGGAATTGCCATACCCAACAACTGTACTACAATGGAAGCTGAGATGTAGGGCATAATACCAAGAGCAAAGATTGAAGCATTTGAGAATGCTCCGCCCGAAAACATATTTAATAATCCGAGCAGACCCGAGGAAGATTGTTGCTGAAGTGCGTCGAGCATGTGCGGATCAACACCTGGCAATACCACGTAAGATCCCATACGATAAATAAGAATAATCCCGAGTGTATATAAAATCCTTTTCCTGAGATCTTCAATTTTATAAATATTTCTAATGGTCTCTATTAATTTTTTCATCAATAATTATATTTTTGATGCAACGCCTCCTTGAGCTTCGATAACTTTTATAGCTGTTTTTGAAAATGCGTGGGCAGTAACTTCAATTTTTGTTGTTAACTCGCCCCGGCCAAGAATTTTGATAAGGTCATTTTTCTGAGCAAGACCATTCTGTATCAGAACTTCCTGGTCAAAAACAGTAATGCCTTTTTTATCTACCAGATATTGTAACACATCTATATTTATTCCCCGATATTCTTTACGGTTAATATTTTTGAACCCGCCTTTAGGCACACGTCTGTAAAGGGGCATCTGGCCACCTTCAAAACCAATTTTTCTCGAATATCCTGATCTTGATTGTGCGCCTTTATGGCCTTTTGTAGAAGTGCCACCCCTTCCTGACCCTTGTCCCCGGCCAAGCCTTTTTCTTTTTTTGACCGAACCTTCTGACGGTTTTAGATTACTTAAATCCATTTCCTTTTTAGTTAATATCTTGTTAATTAATTTCTTCAACTTTAAGTAAATGCTTGACCTTTTCAATCATTCCTAAGATTTGAGGATTAGCATTAACTTCAATTTCGTGGTGCATTTTTTTCAAACCAAGAGCTACTAATGTTTTTTTCTGACGTTTATGTCTTCCTATACCACTTCTTACTTGTTTTATTTTTAATTTATTCATTTTTATCTTTTTTTAAAAATGATTGAATTATCCGTTAAAAACTGCATTCAGATCAATTCCTCTCATCTGGGCGACCGTGTAAGGGTCTCTCATTTTTAGCAAGGCATTGATTGTTGCTTTCACCACACTATGAGGGTTGGATGAGCCTTTTGATTTTGCCAACACATCTTTGATACCCACGCTTTCGAGAACAGCACGCATAGCTCCACCGGCAATTACTCCGGTACCGGGCGCTGCCGGTTTAACAAAAACATAAGCGCCGCTGTATTTTCCATAACCCTCGTGGGGTAACGTCCCTTTCAGAATCGGAACCTTGATAAGGTTTTTCTTTGCATCGTCAATACCTTTGGCTATAGCAGATGTTACCTCTTTTGCTTTTCCGAGGCCAAAACCTACAACACCATTTTCGTTTCCAACAACCACAATAGCTGAGAAGCTGAAAGTACGGCCCCCTTTGGTAACTTTGGTAACTCTCTGGATTTTGACAACCTTGTCCTTAAATTCGATTTCGCTTGATTTTACTCGTTTTACGTTCACGTTTGCCATAGTTTTTAAAATTTAAGACCTTCTTTTCTTGCTGCTTCGGCCAAAGATTTTACCCTGCCATGATATAAAAATCCGTTTCTGTCGAAAACAACCGACTCAATTCCGGCTTCTTTTGCTTTATGTGCTAAAATAGTTCCTACCTTTTTTGCCTGTTCAATCTTAGTTATTTTATCTCCGGAAAAATCTTTACTTCTCGATGATGCCGAAATAATTGTTTTCTCTGCAATGTCGTCGATCAGTTGAGCGTAAATTTCTTTGTTGCTTCTGAAGACAGTCAATCTGGGTCTTTCAAGTGTTCCTGAAATAATCTTCCTGATTCTTTTCTTAATTCTAAACCTTCTGTAATTTTTTCTATTCTTTATTGCCATTTTCCAATGGATTTTAATTTCTTTAACGGAAAATAATTATTCAATTTGTTAACCTGCTGCAACTTTACCAGCTTTACGTTTTATTACTTCACCTTGGAATTTTATACCTTTACCTTTGTATGGTTCGGGTTTTCTTAATGAGCGTATCTTAGCAGCCGTTTGCCCCAGTAGTTGTTTGTCGGCCGAAGTAAGTGTGATAATCGGATTTCTACCACGCTGGGTCAAAGTTTCAACTTTAATTTCTTCGGGCAAAATCATAATAATATTATGGGAATACCCAAGCGAAAGTTCAAGTTCCTGTCCTTTTGCCTGCGCTTTATAACCTACTCCAACCAACTCCTGTACGGTTTTAAATCCTTCGGTAACGCCTTTTACCATATTGGCCAGCAATGCCCTGTAAAGTCCGTGAATAGATTTATGCCTTTTCTGTTCTGTAGGCCTTTCTAATGTTATCACATTATCTTTCTTGATAATTTTTATTTCAGGATCAACTTGTTGTTCAAGTTTTCCTTTGGGTCCTTTCACAGTAACATAATTTTTATCACTGATGGTTATTTTAACGCCCTGAGGAATATTTATCGGTAATTTTCCTATTCGTGACATATTTCTTAGTTTCCTTTATTAGCTAATATAACATAATACTTCACCGCCAACTTTCTCTTTCCTGGCTTTTTTATCAGTCATCAATCCTTTTGATGTGCTCAATATCGCTATTCCTAAACCATTTAAAACACGTGGCAGATTTTCGGAATCGACATATTTTCTTAAACCTGGCCGGCTAATTCTTTCTAATTTTGTTATTGCCGACAGTTTGGTTACCGGATTATATTTAATGGCTATCTTGATTATTCCCGGTATAGTGTTGTCTTCAAACTTATAATTAAGGATATAACCACTTTCAAATAATATTTGTGTTATTCCCTTTTTAATTTTTGATGACGGAATTTCCACAATACGGTGATTCGCCATTATTGAATTTCTGATTCTGGTTAAATAATCTGCAATCGGGTCAGTTATCATAGTATCCTATTCTTTTTATAATTATTTTTTAATTTCTAAAAATTACCAGCTTGCTTTTCTAACACCTGGAATTAAACCCTGCAAAGCCATTTCGCGGAAGTTTATGCGAGAAACTCCGAATTGTCTCATATAACCTTTCGGCCTGCCGGTTAGTTGACATCTGTTATGCATCCTCACCGGGGACGAGTTTTTCGGAAGTTTTTGCAAACCGACATTATCACCGGCTGCTTTTAAAGCTGCGCGTTTTTCAGCATATTTGTCAACGAGTTTTTTCCTCTTGACTTCCCTGGCTTTCATCGACTCTTTTGCCATACTTATATTTTTTTTATTTTTTAAATGGTAATCCAAATTCTTTTAAGAGAGCAAGAGCTTCTTTATCAGTATTGGCGCTTGTTACTAATGTGATGTCAAGACCATTGATTTTATTTAGTTTATCAATGTTAATTTCAGGAAAAACTATCTGTTCGTTAATGCCAAGAGTATAATTACCTCTTCCGTCAAAACCTTTGTCGCTAATTCCTCTGAAGTCTCTTACACGAGGAATAGCCACCGAGATCAGCCTGTCGAGAAATTCATACATTTTTTCGCCACGCAGGGTTACTCTTACGCCAATCGGCATTCCTTTTCTAAGTTTAAAATTGGAGATATCTTTCTTCGATTTAGTGGCAACTGCTTTCTGGCCTGCTATCAAGGACATTTCGTTGATGCCGTAATCTATAAGTTTTTTATCAGCAATAGCTGCACCCAACCCCTGATTGATAGCGATTTTTTTCAACCTCGGAACCTGCATCTGGCTTGTGTATTCAAACTGCTTCATTAAAGCAGGAAGAATTTCGGTTTTATACTTCTCTTTTAATCTTGGTTTATAACTCATTATTTTATTACCTCCCCTGATTTTTTTGAATATCGTACCAGCTTGTTTTTCTTTTCATCAATTTTGCGGCCTATGCGGGTTGCTTTTCCTGTTGAATCGATAAGCATCAGGTTAGAAACATGTATGGGCGATTCTTTTTTAATAATCCCACCTTTAGGATTTTCGGTATTTGGTTTTGAATGCTTCGATACCATATTGATTCCTTCTACGATAGCTTTTTGCCTTACTTTATTCACAGTCACTACTTTTAGTATTTTACCCTGCCGACCTTTTGAGTCGCCTGCAATCACCATTACCGTATCACCCTTTTTTACATGCAATTTTGTGTGCATCATAATTTTCTTTCTTGATAGTTTGTTTTATAATACCTCTGGCGCTAAAGAAACTATTTTCATAAATTTTTTTTCTCTCAACTCACGGGCTACGGGCCCGAAAATACGTGTTCCGGCAATTTCGCCGGTTGCACTCAGGAGAACTACGGCGTTGTCGTCGAAGCGGATATATGAACCGTCGTTTCTTCTTATTTCTTTTTTAGTTCTTACAACCACTGCTTTCGAAACTGTTCCTTTTTTGATATTTCCTGATGGCAGTGCGCTTTTAACTGTTACAACAATAGTATCGCCAATTGTTGCGTATCTTTTTCCGGTGCCGCCAAGCACACTAATGCACAACACCTCTTTTGCGCCACTATTATCAGCAACTCCCAGTCTTGATTCTTTTTGTATCATTATTATTTAGCTCTTTCAATGATTTCAACTAATCTCCAACATTTATTTTTGCTCAGGGGTCTGGTTTCCATAATTCGGACTTTATCGCCAATATTGCAATCATTTTTTTCATCATGAGCGGAAAATTTCCTTGTTTTCTTAACAAATTTTCCATACTTGGGATGTTTAACCTTACGATTAACCATGACCAGGATGGTTTTTTCCATCTTGTTGCTGACGACTACCCCACTTCTTTCTTTTCTTAAAATCTTGCGTTCCATTATGCTGATCTTTTATTTGAATTTTCCTTCAAGTTGTCTTTTACGTATTTCGGTTTTCAAACGGGCTACAGTTTTTTTGTAGGCTATAATTTTGTTCGGATTTTCAATAGGCGAAACTGCATGATTAAGCTTCAATCTTGTATGCTGTCTCTCATCTTCTTCGAGCCTTTCGAGTAAATCGTCGTTCGACAATTCTATAATAACATTTTGTTTCATTTTTCAGCTTTTAATGTTTTTCTTCAACGAAATCATTTCTAACAACAAATCTTGTAGTTATAGGAAGCTTCTGGGCGGCAAGACGTAATGCTTCCTTTGCAATGTGCAACGGAACGCCTTCGGCTTCGAAAATGATACGTCCGGGAGTTACTCTTGCAACAAAATATTCCGGAGCGCCCTTACCTTTACCCATACGCACCTCGGCAGGTTTTTTTGTAACCGGTTTATCCGGGAATATCTTGATCCATATCTGGCCTTCACGTTTCATATAACGTGTAACTGCTTGACGGGCTGCTTCTATTTGTCTTCCGGTTATCCATGCTTCTTCCAGCGCTTTGATCCCGAATGATCCAAATGCGAGCTGGTTACCTCTCTGGGAATTTCCCTTCATTTTTCCCTTTTGCTGCTTTCTGAATTTTGTTTTCCTCGGCTGTAACATTATCAGGATTATTAATAATTTTTTCTTTTTAAATATTTATCTTCTCGAACGCTCTCTTGCCCTGGGTTTTCTTCTTTGACCGGGCTTCTGTTTCGAGTCGCCTGTTGACATTGGGACAATTTCAGGTTTTCCGAATATTTCGCCTTTACATATCCAAACTTTAAGACCGATTCGTCCATAGGTTGTGTGGGCTTCAGTCTTTGCATAATCTATATCGGCCCTGAGTGTATGCAGCGGTGTTCTTCCTTCTTTATACATTTCACTTCTTGCCATTTCGGCGCCTCCCAAACGTCCTGATATTTGAACTTTAATTCCTTCTGCGCCAATTCTCATTGTTGATGCAATAGACATTTTGATAGCTCTTCTGAATGAAATTCTGCCCTCTATTTGTCGTGCAATAGAATTTGCTACCAGGGTAGCATCCATTTCAGGCCGTTTTATTTCCGAAATATTTATCTGTATTTCTTTTCCGGTAAGTTTTTTTAGCTCTTCTTTAAGTTTGTCAACTTCCTGTCCGCCTTTGCCTATGATGATTCCAGGTCGTGCGGTTTTAATTGTAATGGTTACAAGTTTTAATGTTCTTTCAATGATAATTTTTGAAATACTTGCCTTAGCCAAACGTACATATAAATAATTTCTGATTTTGTCATCTTCAATCAGTTTGGATGAGAAATCATTACCGCCATACCAATTGGAATCCCAACCTCTGATGATTCCTAATCTTAAACCTATCGGATTTGTTTTTTGTCCCATTAAATTTTTTTATATGTGTTAATATAAATTCTTATTAAGTTT
>CBDUSJ010000027.1:0-12629 GCA_965369845.1 uncultured bacterium
ATACGAGGCTCCAAGAGATGTTTTAAATACAATTCCTTCAAAAAAGATTGAAATGAAACATCATAAAGAATTCGCTCTTTGTTGCGGCGCCGGCGGCGGGCAAATGTTCAAAGAGGCCGAAGAAGGCGATAAGGAAATTTTCATCGAGCGCATCGAGGAGGTCATCGACACAGGCGCCGACATTGTTGCAACAGCCTGCCCTTTTTGCATGGTAATGATGACCGACGGCATCAAATATAAAAACAAGGAAGAAAGTCTGAAAAACTACGACATCGCCGAGTTGTTGAGCATGGTAATGGGGTTATAAGATTTGTACCCGTTAACGGGTTGAAATTTGAAATTAGAAAATGGATGGATTTCCAACTTCAGTGTTCTTTAAACATTTACTAAAATTTTTATTTAACGCAAATAAAAAACGCCTGTCCGGATAAAAAGACAGGCGTTTTTTGATTTTTGATTTTACATTTCGGTTTGATCTCAACCTTTCTTCCTGGATGGGGAATCAGGCGGCTGAGATATTGAATCACGCATTTTGGTATCAGCTTTGATATTTTCAAATTTATAATAATCCATGATACCAAGATTTCCACTTCTGAAGGATTCGGCAATTGCTTTAGGAATTTCAGCTTCGGCCTGGATAACGTTTGCGCGGGCTTCCTGTGCCTTTGCCTTCATTTCCTGTTCGGAAGCAACTGCCATTGCCCGGCGTTCCTCGGCTTTTGCCTGCGCAATATTTTTATCGGCGTTTGCCTGATCCATCTGAAGAACCGCCCCGATATTTTTTCCAACATCAATATCGGCAATGTCAATTGACAAAATTTCGAAAGCCGTACCTGCATCCAGCCCTTTTTCGAGAACAACTCTAGAAATTGAATCCGGGTTTTCAAGAACTGATTTGTGCGAATCGGCCGAGCCTATCGATGAAACCACACCTTCGCCAACCCTTGCCAGGATTGTTTCTTCACCGGCTCCTCCAACAAGCTGTTTGAGGTTTGCACGGACAGTTACCCTTGCTTTTGCTATCAACTGAATTCCATCCTTTGCAACTGCTGCAACAGGAGGTGTATCAATTACCTTTGGATTGACCGACATCTGAACTGCTTCAAAAACATCACGGCCGGCAAGGTCAATTGCCGTTGCCGCCTTAAAGCCAAGGTCCATATTTGCCTTATCGGCAGATATTAATGCATTTACTACACGTCTTAAATGACCTCCGGCAAGATAATGAGCTTCCATATCATTTCGGTTTAATTTTAAACCGGCTTTGGTTGCCGCAATCAGACTGTTTACAATAACGGATGGCGGGATTTTCCTCCACCGCATCAAGACTAACTGGAGAAGAGAAATCCTGACTCCCGACACAAGCGCCGAAAACCATAATCCAACAGGGATGAAATAAAAAATCACCCATAATCCGAACAAGCATGCAATCCCGATTGCAATAATTACTAATACATTTGAATCACCCATAATAATTAACTTTTTAGTTTAACAAATATTCGATTATTATCAATTTTAACAACTACTATTTCAGTGTTTTCGTCTATAAATTCTCCTGATGACCGTACCTCAAAATATTCATTATTTATTAATGCTTTTCCCATTGGTACCAGCCGTGAAACCGACAGGCCAACATCGCCTGCTTTAATTGAATTCTTTTTTACAACATTTACTTTACCGTCTATCTCGGATTTCAGCATAACCCTTCGCCATGTTTTTGACCTCAGCGAAAATCCAAGCACAATAAGAGTTAAAAACAGAGTCCCCGCCAAAGTATAATGGCCTGCAGGGCTTCCGTAAACAGCATAAGCCTGCCAAACGCCGATTGCTATAAGTATGAAACCCAAAATACCAACAACACTAGTCCCCGGCACAACAAGCAACTCAAGAATTAAAAATACTAAACCTACAATGATAAGAACAGCAATTATTGTCCAGGACATAGCATAATTTTATTTAATAAAAAGGTATTATTTAATTGTAACTGTTAACCCACGATTTGTCATTTCTTTACTAATAGGTTTTAGTTCTTCAATATCGCCTGATTTCACTTCGCATTTACCTTTAAAATGAACAATTAAGGTGCATTGTTCGGCGCTGAAGGGATCGTGCTCACAAACATCTATCAAGGTTTCGATAACAAAATCAAATGTGTTCACATCATCATTATAAAGGATAATCCCGTGCTTATCTGTTAGTTGTTCATCAATCTCCTCAAAATATTTTAATTTTTCCTTTACCATAATAAATATTTATTTGAGCCCAAAAATAATAGAAATTTTTCATATAAGCATAAAGAATAAAATAAATATTTTACGTTTATGATGAAATAAGGATTTTACTGAAGGAAAAATTATGCCATATTTTGATGACTTTATAAAGAAATCAAAAGGCCTTCTTGAAATGCCGCTACCCGGAGAGATAGCTCATAATCGTATGGAGCCGGTTACGAGACAGGATTTTCCCATCGCAATACCTGATTTATCTAAAGTCAGAAAAGGCGGGGTAATGATCGTTATGTTTCCTCAGGATAACCGGATTTTTTTTCCGTTGATACAACGTTCGGTTTATAACGGCGTACACAGCGGGCAGGTTTCTTTTCCCGGTGGAAAATATGAAGATAACGACGGTTCTATCCTCAACACTGCCCTGCGCGAAACCGAAGAAGAAACCGGTATCTGCTGCTCGGAGATTAAGGTTATCGGTAAACTAAGCCAAATTTATATTCCCCCCAGTAACTTTCTTGTTCAGCCTTTTGTTGGTTACCTCGAAAACAAACCTCTGTTTACACCTGACCCGGATGAAGTAAGCGAACTGATAACTGTTAGCATTGATGAACTGACTGATGCCTCTGTGGTTCAGGAAAAAGAAATCTCAGTCAGGAATATTATCGTAAAAGTGCCTTGTTATTTTGTGAGAAAAAAAGTTGTTTGGGGCGCAACATCAAAAATACTAAGCGAGTTTGTTGAAATAATTAGCTAAAATTTTATTCTATTCCTCTAATTAAAACAAAATTTCCCTGGAATTATGCCGGCTCTTAAGGAATCGTTCACAATCCCTTCTGGGCTGAAACGATAAATAATTCCACGTTGCCGGTAATCCACTGCATCGGAAACGTAAATCTCTGAAGTTGCAGGGTCAAGGTCAAAACTATAAAATATTTTCCCGTTATTTTTAATAAATGCTTCGTCAGGTAAATTTGTTTCTCCAACCGGAAGCCTGTAAATACCACCATTCAAAAAATAAAGAGTGTCTTTAGAACCGTTAATAATAAGGCAATTCGGAGACATTGCATTGTCGGGGAACAATAGTTTTTCAGTTATAACAAGTTCTACCGGATCAATCTTGATGAGAGCCGGAGTTTCTTCGTTTGAAAATCCTCCGCTGCACAAAACCCAAATTTTATTTTCTTTATCCACAACCATCGAATTGGGTTCTTTAACCACCTCAACTGAATCAATCAATTTATCGTTTTCAACATCAATTACCAAAATCCGGTTATTGGGCAGGCCAGGATAACTGTAATTCGACCAGAAAGCTACATAAACAAAATCACCTACTTTTACCATCTGTTCCGATGACCGTCCTATAAAAATTTCGCCTGTAACCTCTGCTAATGCAGTGTTAATAATTTTTATTGAATTATCATAAAAATCGCTTACATAAGCTTTGTTCTCTCCGACAGGCAGAATAAATCTCGGAGACATAAAACCCTCTATCGTTGAAATTGATTTCAGGTTGTTAAGGTCGATAAACTCTATCTTTGCCGAGTTGTTCACCACGATAAATGCTTTCTCTCCAAAAATCATCATCGATTGAGGAACATCCCCCAAAGGCCTGTTGTTTACAGTGTAAAAAATATCGTTTTCAATTTCCTTCTTTTCAAAATGATAAAAAGACAGAGAACCGTTTCCATCACCAAAATTCCCTTCGTTAATAATAAAAACTCCTTTACCTCCGATATAATCCGAGCCGCCTGTGTTTATTTCCCCAAAGTCGTTATTCTTACCGCAGGAATAAAATAATAAAAACGGTAAAATAAAAATTAACTTAATCGAAACGAGAAAGATGTTGGTTTTCATGTGTTTAAAATTTTCACGCAAAGACGCAAAGACGCAAAGAAACTTTTTTAAATCATGTTCCTGTGTGTCAAAATTGCCTTGTCATGGATGATTCATTTTCATTATTTTTCAAATTTTAATTTCAGAGATACCTGATAATTTCTGCCCGGCATAGGCTGCCAGGCTATTGCCTGATAATTTGTGTCGAACAGGTTATTAATTTTAAACCGCACAGATATTGAGCAAACGCCTGCTTTAAAAACTTTTTCAAACCCCAAATCCTGTAAAGCATAAGAAGGCATATAGCGTGAATTATCAGAACTTGTATAGCGTTTGCCCACATATCCGAAATAATAAGTCAGGATAAAGTTTTTATAATTGGCGCTAAAAGTTGTATTAAAAGTATTTTCAGGAACATAAATCAACTGTTTTCCAACAGACAAATCACCGGCGGATAAAGGCTTTTTGTTTTTTGCTGATGTCAGGGAATATCCCAACGATATTTTTGTTTGAATTTTCCCGATACAGGCAGTTAGATTTAATGAAACTTCCAAACCTTTCGATACAACCTTTTTTAAATTGGACGGCGTCCAGTAGCTAAAAACCGAATCCGGCTGCCAGATTATCCAGTCATCGATATCAGAATAAAATCCGGTAATTTCCGTGTCGAGAAAAAATCTGTCGGCAAACATTCTGTTAAATAAAAATCCGGTTTCAGCCGAGTAACCTTTTTCATATTTCAAATCGGGGTTGCCGCCGGGATACCAGTAAAGGTCGTTCATGTCGGGCGCATGATAATTCCTCGATATATTAAATTTTGCAAACAAATTTTCATTTTTCATGAGTTTATAATTTAAACCGAAAGAAGGTATCAAAGGAACAAAACTACCATCGAGCATTTCCTGCCGGATAATCAAATTCAGGTTTAAAACATTTCGGAAATTATACTTTAATCCGGCAAATACCGAGTTTTGTTTTCTCGTTTCCGTTTTATCATAATTATCGGAATTAACATAAAAATAATCCAGATTTACCCCACCCAAAATTGTCATATTTTCTACAGAGGTCAATTCAAAATTCAGATGATTTACAAACGAATTTATGTAATTATCAGCGTCAATTGATGAGATTTCATTTTTGTAATTAAGCATGTTATAAAGCCAGGCAGATTGAAAAGAAAGCTTCAAATTTTTGTGATAATGCTGTAATCCCAAAATTGTTCTGAAACAATCCTCATTGATTTTTTCATGTGCTTCGGCAGCGCTCACAAGCATCGATGGTGGGATTTCCCGTTTGTTCATCTGAGCCCAAATTCTGATTGACAGAATGGTTTTTTTACTTATTTTTCCTGATATTTCCTGTAGCACACCTGCCTGCGAATATGAAGCGTTCTTTCGCTTTTCAACAGGAGGCTCAAATTTATCTTTGGCAATGTTTTTAAAATCAAAGTCATTCACCGAATTAATATAAAAAAACCGTGTTGACGATTGAAACGAACTATTCCCCACGCTCACTCCTGCAAAGGTTTTCGAAGTATTAAAGCTCGCAAATTCCTGCCACAGCTCAGCGCCAAAACGTTTGTTCCAATCGGTTTGATTTTTCATGTCGATACTGCCGCCCAATGCGCCGCTGTATTGATAAATTGAGGCGCCCCCAAAATTGATACGCACCTGGTCGATAAAAAAAACAGGCACAGTGGAGAAATCTGTTTGCCCCGGCATAGGAGAATTTATATTTATGCCGTTCCACAAAACCTTTGTATGCGAAGCTGACGCCCCTCTGAAAGATGAGGTAGCCAGCCCTCCCTGTCCATAAGTCTTGATAAAAACCGGCGAATTATGAGCAATCAGTTCCGAAAGACTTTCATCCGAAAATTCTTCAATAGTCAACGAATCTATATTTTTAAGCTTGTAACCTGCCGTTTTATCAATACGCCAACCGGTAATTTCAACCATCTTAAGATTAAGAGTATCACAAAAAATCCGGGCAGGTAAAACCTTTGGAAAAGCAAAACCAGCCATCAAAACGGATAAAAACAATATATAATTTTTTGGATTGATATTTATAATTTATTTCGGTTGTATCATATTTTGAGGCGCTAATACTAAAAATTAAATAAAGAATAACGAACACCCAATAATGAATGTAGAATAAAAGACTTCAGTTTTCCAATATGTTTTTTCGATCTGTTTTTATACTTTGCATCATTATTGCAAAATCAATTAATCGGTCTTCTAAATCATATTTCTTATATTTCATTATTATTTATTCTGTGTTCGTTATTCATTATTTCATTTCTAAAAATAGTATTTTTAATAAGTATCTCAAAATAAGATTTTGCCTTTATTTCCGGTTTTTAAAATTTTTTTGCAGTAAAATCGGCCGTTTAGCTTTATGCTGATAAAATAGAGATCATCAGGATAATCCGAAAGGTCAAAAAAGATTTTTGAGTTATTTATTTTGTTCAGATTAAAAAGGGATTTTCCATCCCGGCTTATAATCCTGATCGACTCAACTTTTTCAAGTGAAGCAAAACTGATATTCAAATAACCCGGACAAGGATTTGGGAAAATGTTTATTCCTTCTGTCAAACCATGTTCTTCTGTTGATGATTGCGATGTATGGATTACTCCGATGGCATCGAGGTCGAACCCACCGCTCTCAAATGGTGTTGGCCATGGATCATTAATTTTCCTGCCTTCCGAATCATATCTGGCATATTCGTCGTCGATGCTGCCAACAATGTCGATAATTCTGATATGTGTGATCTTTGCAATATCCAGCCCTAAAATATTATCCAATTCCGAAAGATCGAAAGGTACGCCAAACCCTTGCCTGTATTTTCCCGCAAGGTTATGAAGTTTTTCGGGATTTAATTCGCCAAAAGTATCAACCTGAACGACAGTGTCGGTTAAAGAAACAGACTCGAATCGAAAGAAATTTTCATCATCGGAACTAACTTCGACGAAAGCAAGCTCAAGAAAATAATCGGTGAAGCTATTTTCAAAAACAGCAAAGTCCCAACCTTCGCCATTAGCAACTGGAGGGTCAAATGTCAGAGTCGCCTCTCCCCCATCGCCAAGGCTTACAATGTCTGTTGAATTTCCTTCCGCCGGCCCGGTGGCATTTTCTTCCGAACCATAAAAAACATAACCGGCACCAGGATTTGAAATGTTGATAAAACCCCTCTCAACAACGCACCCCACAGCCCATGCAATAAAAACGCTACTGTCTTTATAAATAGCTGTTGTCCCAGGTTTGCCGGCAGCCGGAGAAAATTGCGCTTTTAAGTTGACAGAAAAAAACAACGGCACAATCAGCGCAAAAAAATAAATAATACGAGTTTTCATTTTAATATTAAAAATGTCTATTTCTTTATTATTTTTCTGATAAAATATTTTCCTTCTATCCTGACTCTTAAAAAGTACATTCCTTTTTTAATGCCTGATAACTCCATTTTTACATTACCGGTTCCGCAGATTGTCTTTTCCATAACTTTACAGCCTCCTGTACCAAAAATTTCAACGTTCTCAATTTGTCCTAAGCCATTTGCTAAAATCACAATATGATCCGAACACGGGTTTGGGAATACATTAATTTTCGGCATATCAGAAGTAGCAGGCGGAACATAAGTAACATCGCGATAATCGGCTGCAATAGCCTCTGCCGAAATTCCAACCTCATATTCGCCGGTCTGCTGTCCCGACAGATCATAGATTAATCCAAACCCATCGGGAGCGGTCCAAAAAGAATAGTTAACATAAATTTTTTCATCAATAATATCGAGCAAACAAGCCGTAATATCAAAATCACTATAAATATCCTCAATCAGAACTTCATCCGCGATTTCCATCACCATCACATCGACCGATCCAATATTTCCGTTAATCATAAGATACAGTAAGCCGTTGAAAAGCCCGGCTCCTTTACCGATAACATGATTAAATGAATGGATTGTAAAAACGCCCGAATTGAAATTATAAACGGTTACCGACCCGCTTGTCGCCATATAAGGCGTTTTGTTTATTATATAAAGATTCTCGCCATCTTTGAACAATGGACCGATGCCCACAGCTTCCTCACCCATATTTATTTCTCTTACAAACTGATTATTTTTTATATCAATCACCGCCAGTTTCCCGATTGTCGATGCCCATCCACCCGGAACCGACACATAAGCAGTATCTCCAACAACCAAAACTTCAGCCGATTCATCCGATACTTCTGCAATAGAAGCGAGCAATCCGAGATTATCGCTGTTAAGAATCTGAACAAAATTTGATGTCTCAGGATATTGCCGGGATACAATAAGTTTGTTTTCATAAATTCCCAGTTTGTTCGCTCCGGAAATTGCAACCGACGCAAGTCTTTCGTAAGTGTCAAGATTAAATTTAACAATTGAATCCTGAGCTGCAACAAAAGCAAACCCATTGTGAACCAAAACATCCTGGACCGATTGTGTGTAAATTGTTCCTGCAAGTTCGGTTGTTTGCTCTATCGGGTCATAAACAAATACGGTAACATAATCACCCGGATTGGAATACGCTCCTCCATTTACAATCACAATTTGTTTGGTTACCCACTGTCCTTTAACAGTGATTCCCAAGCTTATCATAAAGATAAGCCAACTTACTTTGTAAAAAAAATTTCTCATTTTAATGAAGTTTTAAGATAATTATATAAAAAATTAAAAAATTCTTAAAACATCCAGGAAATAACTCGGAATAAAATGGACAGCCATATTTATTCTTAGCTTTTGTCCCGAAAGCTGTGAAAAAAAAACAATGGCAGGTCTTCTGACTTACTCTGTTTCCGAAAGCCTTCCCATCCCTATTTCAGGACAGTGGCACAGGAATTTCAGAAAACAAATAAGAGCTTACAGCAGCGGGAACTGTCCGGGATTTTCACCCGATTCCCTATTATGATCCACCTGCCGCACGACAGGTTCCGATCACCATTGCTGACGCAAAAGTAATACTATTTTCAAATCTGCAAAAAAAAATTAGTATTTCAAAATGTTGTTTTATAAAAAATGTTAGTATTTTTGAAAACTAAATCCTGAAACAACTATAATGATATGGAAAATGCACACGACTTATTAATATTGATTGTGGACGATAATTCTAACAATCTTCAGGTACTTGGGAATATGTTAAGCGCCAGAGGATTTAAGATAGCTCTTGCTTCGAATGGGCAGGAAGCGCTTGATTTTGTGGAGAAACAACTGCCGGATCTTATCTTTCTTGATATAATGATGCCTGACATTAACGGTTTTGAGGTATGTAAACGTTTGAAGTCTAATGAAAAATTTAAAGATATTCCTGTATTATTTATTAGCGCATTATCCAATCCGGCCAATAAAATTAAAGGCTTTGAAGCCGGTGGTGTCGATTACATCTCCAAACCATTCAGTATGGCAGAGGTCATTGCCAGGGCAAAAGTTCATCTTAACCTGAAAACTTCCCGGGAAGAATGCACCAGAGTTAATAAAGTACTAATAGAGGAAATTAAAAAGAAGGATAAGTTAGAAGAAGAACTCAAACAAGCCAAAGAAATTGCAGAGGCAAGTACACGATTAAAAAACGAATTTCTTTTCAATATGAGTCATGAAATCCATACACCGATGAACGGGATTATCGGAACTTTGGATATTTTGAAAAAAACCAATTTGGATAAGATACAGAAAGATTATGTTGACATAATCGATTATTCGGCAAATAACCTTTTAACCATCATAAACGATATCTTAAACATTGCAAAAGCAGAAATAGGACATATTATTCTGGAATCGATAGATTTCAACATTCATAACATTGTTTATGAAACAGTAAAATTATTAAAGCCTAAGACAATTGAAAAAGGTATTGAAATAACCAGCCTTATAAATGATTCTGTTCCGTTGTATGCAAAAGGCGATCCTATCAGATTAAAACAAATAGTTATCAATCTTGCCAATAGCGCCATCAAATTAGCATCGCAAGGTTCAGTAAAAATCGAGGCGGAATTAATTGAAGAAGGCGAAAAACAAAGAAAATATTTATTCAAGGTTAACATTAGCGATACTGCCATTCCTGAAAATATTAAAGATGATATTTTTATGGATTACTCGCAAACTGATATTTCAAGATCAGGAGACCATGATAGTAACGATTTTGGCTTGTCGATTACTAAAAATTTGGTTAAGTTGATGGGAGGAGAAATTGGATTTGAAAGTGATATAAACAAGGGAACAACTTTCTGGTTTACAATTATTCTGGAAATAGGGAAAGAACCGCCATACGATATTGACAACGAAGAATCCGATACCTTTACAAACGGCACTAAACGTCTTTCTATCCTGATTGCCGAAGATAACTTCATTAATCAAAAAGTTGCTATTGCAATCCTAAAACAAATCGGGCATAAAATTGAAGTTGCCGATAATGGCAAGATTGCAGTAACGATGCATAAGAAAAATAAATTCGATATTATTCTTATGGATATCCAAATGCCCGTAATGGATGGTTTTGAAGCAACAAAACTTATCAGAGAATTTGAACAGGAATTGCCTGATGAAGAAAAAGTTAAAATAATTGCTTTGACTGCCAATGCTATGAAAGAAGACCGGCAGAAATGCCTCGATGCAGAAATGGATGAATATATAAGCAAACCCTTTAAGCTTAACGAGATTGTAAAAATTCTTGATATTATTTAAACAAAAATACTTTGAAAAACCTGACACCCCAGAAAACAGTGCTTATAGTTGAAGATGATTTTTTTAGTGTACAGATTGCCTCATTTTTACTTCAAAAAATCGGTTATTCAGTCGAGATTGCAAAAAATGGAAAAGAAGGAGTTGAAAAATATAAAAACGGTAATTTCGATTATGTGCTTATGGACATACAATTGCCGGTTATGGACGGTTTAGAGGCGATAAAAAAAATCAGGGAAATCAATAAAAAAACTGACAGAACAGCTATTATTGTTTCCACCAGTTCTATAGATACATATTTATCCAAATCGGAACAAACAAATATCGGAGCTGATTTTTTTATCCAAAAACCATTTATCGCCAAAGACTTCGAAACTATCTTCAGATTTGATAAATAAATTATTAATCTGCAGGCAAATTTATGAAACATAAAAAATTTCAAACAGGAAATGTGTTAAACATATCCTTTGCTCATTTGCTACACGATATATATTCATCTTTTCTGGCGCCCATACTTCCACTGTTGATAGAGAAATTAGGAATTTCATACACCTTAGCAGGTTTATTAACCGTAATCCAGCGTCTTCCATCATTATTCAATCCCTTTATAGGTCTGCTGTCTGATAAAATTCACATGCGGTTTCTTATTATTTTCACACCTTTTATTACGGCAGTTGCGGCAAGTTTAATTGGTATTGCACCAAATTATACTATTCTTGCGATACTGCTTTTCATTATGGGGATTAGCGCTGCGCTTTTTCATGTTCCCGCTCCTGTTATGATCAAAAAAGTTTCGGGTACATACGTCGGTCGTGGAATGAGCTTCTACATGTTTGGCGGAGAATTAGCCCGAACGCTTGGCCCTGTAATTATTCTTGGGGCAATTGCCGCATGGGGGCTTGAAAGAACATATTACCTTATTCCTTTTGCGCTTATCGCTACAATCTATTTATATTTTAAATTAAAAGATATTCATATTTCCAAAGAATTACGTCCTACCAAAAATGAGCACGGAATAAAAACTACTTTATTAAAATATGCGCCGTTTTTTTTGCTGATGAGTGGTTTTCTGCTTTTTCGCACAATAATGAAATCGGCTATAACTGCATTTTTACCAACATATATTTGCGATCAGGGGGGCTCAATCTGGCTTGGTGGTATATCGCTTGTAGTAATCGAATTTGCCGGTGCAATAGGCGCTTTGTTTGCCGGAACAATTTCAGATAAAATCGGCAAGAAAACTACACTTATAATTATCTCAGTTGCGTCGCCCGTAATTTTCTGGTTTTTCATAACCGCTGAAAAAGAGTTTCAGTTTCCGCTTCTGATTTTGCTCGGTTTTTTTCTTTTCGCAAGCGGCCCAGTACTTTTAGCTCTTGTTCAGGATTTAAAAAGCGAACGCCTGGCTTTCTTAAACGGAATTTTTATGACCATTAGTTTTTCACTCGGTGCTATTGCTGTTTTGTTTGTCGGAGCAATAGGCGACATAAGCGGACTTGTTTTTACATACAAATTGTCGGCAATCCTGGCGCTGCTGGCAATACCTTTTCTTTTTCTTCTTTTCAGATGGAATAAAAAAAACAAGGCTCTACATAATTTATAACAAATGAGGATTTATGATAAAAGACAAAAACAACAAGTTATTTGAATTAAAGAGTCCGATATAAAAAGCCGCGAATGCGCGAATTAATAAATTGAACATTATTGATTATCAGTAATATATAATTTTCGTTTTTTTACTTTATACCTTTTTAGACTGCACTCATTAAACATAAATAATTCCGGTACTTTAATCTTTTCCCTATATCATTCAGTAATTTTATCTTTTCCATCAATCTGCCAGCGCACCCGATTATATCATTAGCCTGCATGTTACT
>CBDUSJ010000028.1:0-12487 GCA_965369845.1 uncultured bacterium
ATATGTCGAACGGAGTTTATTTCTACACCGTTTTTGCAGGAGAAGAATCAGTAACAAAAAAGATGATAGTTAATTAGCGATATTTTTAAAATCCTAATAAAAATACTCCACTGCGAGCAATGAGGTATCAAAAGCAACCAACGGGTTAAAAACGTTGGTTGCTTTTTTTTACCCACCCCCCCCGGACTCCCGGGAAATCGGGACAGGCTCTCCCTGCAAGCAAGGAGGGGAGTAAAGCCCTCCCTATTCGTAGGGAGGGTTTGGGTGGGTAGCAATTAATTTCATAGGGTTTACCCCGTGAAATGCGAAGCAAAATTTTATAATGAATTTTTTTTGTTTATTAAAAAAGTATTACTTTTGCACGAAATAAGATACAATTAATTTTTATTATTAACTTAAATTATTATTATTATGAGGAAGATTTTACTATTAATGCTTTCAATTTGCATTGGGTTTCTGGCGTATTCACAGGTTCGCCCACAAATCCCGAAGGAGTTAAAAAATTTATCAAAGGTACGTGAGTACAAGATTCCTAACGATCCAACACCACCGATGGTAAACATTAATGTTGCGCCATCGCCGGTGTACAAAGAAGCAAAAGTGCTTTACAATGAAACTGAGATCATCGAAACTGTATATGATCTTCAGTCAAACACCATGGTTGGAAATAGGTTTTGGGTTTATCCCGACGGTACTATGGGAGCAGTATGTATTCGTGGTTTATTGCCTGCGGGTTTCGTTGACCGTGGGACCGGCTACAATTATTTTGATGGAACACAGTGGGGTCCGAAACCTTCCGAAAGAATTGAAGACACAAGATGCGGATGGCCGTCTTATGCTGCATGGGGACCAACCGGTGAAATAGTTGTTGCTCACAACGGCGTTTCAGGTCTCGAAATTTCAAAACGCGAAGTGAAAGGAACCGGCGAATGGACACAGGAAAATTACTTAGGGCCGGCAGGTTTAGAAGACGATCCTACATGGCCAAGGTTGACCACCACCGGCGACAACAATGAATATATCCACATGTTCTACAATTCTTATGTTGCGTATGCGGGACAACTCACTGCATTACTGTATTCAAGATCAATGGATGGAGGTGAAACATGGGACCCTCAGGATATTATCCTCGATGGAATAGGTGAGGAATATTATTTTGATATTGGTGCTGACGACTATGTCCTTGCTTCACGTGGCAATAGTGTTGCTCTACTTCTTGGCGGTATGTTTACAGATCTATTCATTATGAAATCGGTTAATAATGGTGAAGACTGGGAGAAGATCATGGTTTGGGAAAATCCCTATCCGTTCTTTGATTGGAATGTAACAATTACTGAAGATACATTATACACATGCGATAATTCAGCAGATATTGCTATTGATGCTAATGGAATGTGTCATGTAGTATTTGGTATCGGTAGGGTTGCTCACTGGACTGTTGGAAATTCATACAACTACTGGCCTTATACTGATGGCGTTGGTTACTGGAACGAAGCAATGGGCGAAATTGAACCTCTTGAAAATCCTCACAAGACACTATCGCCTGAAAACCTTGAAGAACAGGGTATGCTCGTAGGCTGGGCTCAGGATCTCGACGGGAGTGGTGCTGTGGAACTTGATGAATTTGATCTCATGACATATCGTGAATTAGGTATTTCAACTATGCCGTCAATCACTATCGACGATAACGGATTTATTGCAGTTACTTATGCATCAGTTAATGAAGACGCAAATAACAACGAATTTTATTATAAGCGTATCTGGGTAAGAGCTTCTTGCGACCTGGGTTATACCTGGGATGTTTTCTACGATGTGACTGATGACATCGTTCATATTTTTGATGAATGTATTTACCCGATTTTTGCTAAAAACTCATCGGATACAGAATTTCACCTTATTTATCAAGCAGATAATTTTCCCGGACTTTATCTTGATGAAGACCATGATCCTGTAACAAATAGAGTAATACATGTTCCTGTGTCTAAGGATATTGTAAGTATTAATGATCCTGCTCCTGTGAACTCTTCTGGTATTACTGTTTCACAGAATTATCCGAACCCATGCGATAATATTTCTGAAGTGATTATCGAAATTCAGGAAAAAATGCAGGTGTCTCTCGAAGTGTTCAACATAACAGGACAAAAAGTATTTGAAATACCGGCATCAACACTCGTTGCAGGTAGCCATAGCCTGAAAATTGATGCCTCAGGGCTTTCAGATGGAGTTTACTTTTATACAGTTTTTGCAGGAGAAGAATCAGTAACTAAAAAGATGATAGTTAATTAACATCTATCTTATCAATATTAAAAAAAGCTTCTTCAATTACGGGGAAGCTTTTTTTTTATGAACGTAATTTATTATTTTTCATTATCTGACAAAAAATGTAAAATAACTTTTTTAAAATTGACATTTCTTATGAAAATTATTATCTTTGTTCGATATCCAAATCTTCTGGGATAAATTAATAATCATAATCAAAAGTTTTTTTACTATATTTGTCCAATTAAAATTAGTACAAAATGAAAAAAGCTATTCTCTTATCAGCCATCGCAATTCTTTCTATTGCCGTTTTTGGCCAGCAGCGCATCACACCCAAACCTGGATTCCAAACCCACAAAGCCTCTATAATTAAGTTTCTTGAAAAAGGGCCGCTTAATCAGGTGGCTCATAATAATATAACGAAGCCAAAGTCAGTGAAACCAGTCCCTCCCGAAAATAAAAATGAGGATTTTGTTACAATTATAAGTATTGGTACTTCTGCCAATGCTTATGGTTATGCCCACAAGGGGTCGTTTTTATGGGCCGATGATAATTTAAAAACGATAACCCATTTCCATAGATTAGGAGGGCCATTGGGTGGAAATGCCGGCAGTTATGGGTACGATATTTCAGTAGATGAAGGACTGGCCTGGACAAACCAGGTTTTATGCCTTTCAGCCCAGCCGTTAAACCCCCGGTACGCTAACCATGGCATTTATAATCCTCCAGGAAATTTGGATCCCGATGAAGCTTATGTGAGCTATTTTGCACTCAGCTATGATGAATTAATGATCCAATACCTTCATGGCAGGGCAAAGATTGGTGATCAAAGCGATACCACAAGCAACCTTATCAGTCCGGTTGCTGCTGACAGCTTGTTTTTTTCGATGCCAAAAGGATTTGTAATTACCCAAACAGGCGAAATTTGGGTAACGGATGTTTCAATGGAGTGTGGAAGTATGCAGTACTTAAACAAAATCATTGTTTCGCATGGGGTTTGGAACGAAAGCATTAATGATTTTGAATATGAAATTACTTCGTTACAACTTAATACGGTTGATAACCAATGGCCTGCAGATACAAAAGTGGCCTTTTCTCCGGATGGCCAAACCGGATGGATAGCTGCACTAACCGATGATGGCAGTGTACCCATTTCAACCGGACGCTCGCTTTATCCCGTTTTATGGAAAACAACTGATGCCGGCGAAACCTGGGAAGGGCCGATTCCGGTCTCGATTGCCGGCGAAAACGGTATTGATGAAGTAAAGAATTTCCTTACGGATGAAGAACTAGAAGAACTATACGGCCTGCCTATTCCTGATAGAGATACCATTGAATTTACCACGGCCTATGATTTTGATTTGCATGTTGATGTCTGGGGAAGGCCCCATATTGCAGTTGTTATTGGTATAACCGGCGAAGATCCCTATTCGATAATAACCGGCCAGTCCGAAATTTCCGGTTGTCTTTTTGCAGCGATTTTCGATCTAACAATCGGTAACCCCGGAACATGGAAGGGATATGAGTTGGGGAGATTGAAAACCTTCAGGGGCAATTTTGGCGACCTTACGCAGGATAACCGCATCCAGATAGCTTCAAGCTGGGATGGCGTTTTTATGTTTGTTACTTGGAACGATACCGATTTACCGGAAATAACTGAAAATATCTATCCTGACATTTATTGCCGGGGGATTGAGGTAATGAATGGTTATTTGTCATGGAATAATAACATGGAGCCAGAGCCATATAATGTAACTGCATTTTCAGCAGGGATGTGGCAGGCATATTTTCACAGTACATCACATTATGTTTTTTTAGAATATTTTTTATGGGAAAGCTTTTTTATCATCCCAATGACGTACCAGGAAATGAACCCTGAATATCTTTCGGATCCTGTTGTATATCAATACATATCAGATTTTAAAATTCCGGCTTATAATGTTGGATTTTTTGAGGGGAAAAAACATGGCCAGGCTGATATGTCCGTTTCATGGCCAATACCAAATCCTGCTTCTTTAACCGTAAAGTTCAACATTTCTTTTGATGCTGAAAAATCCATTACAATAACACTTTTCAATTTTTTGAGTGAAATAGTTTTAGAAATTCCTTTAAAATCCTACCCACCGGGAACTCATTCAATAACACTTGATGTATCAGATTTTCCCAGCGGTGTTTATTTCTTCACTGTAAACTCCGGGGAAAATACTGTAACCAGGAAGATGATTGTGAAATAAAAATAAATATCCTTTCGTAACAAAAAAAGCTTCTTCAATTATGGAGAAGCTTTTTTTTTAAAATGACAGTGAAGCGATTAACCGGAAATGACAGCGAAGCGATTGACTTTTTACTATGAGACCATCATTTTTAATTTGTTTCCGGGTTTGCCGGAATCGACATGTGCGTCTGTACCAATTTCCATTTGCCGTCAATTTTAACCAAAACCCCGGTATAACGTATTCCTTCAAAGCTTTGAGCCTCATTGTTGAGTATGAAATTATAACTTAATATTTCAGAAAACCAGGCTGTATTTCCGTTATCATTGAGTTCAATTATTTGGTCACTACAATTAATATATGTTTTTGTAAACGAATTAAACTGCTGCTGTACTGTTTTTTTTATGGCTGCAAACCCAATCAGTTTTTCATCGCTGTTAGTACCAAAACTAACAATACTTTCTGATGGATACCAGATATCTTCAATCAACCCCATATCCTGATTTTCGTTTGCAAGCACATATTTTTCGAGAACCAGTTTTATAGCCCCTATTTCTTTATCAAGATCAACTTTTTCCGCTTGCTGATGACATGCACTAAAAATTAACAAAATTAAAACACTTACAAGTAAACAAATTTTTTTCATTATATACCTCACTTTTTTTATTATTTGAATTATTTGTCAAATGTAAATAAAAATACAATATAAGAATTATTTTTTTATTAAAAAGAAAAATTTAAACCAAAACTCGGCATAATTGGTAACTGGTACACTTTACTGTCAGTTCCAATGGTCCGGTTTACATAAAAAATATTTTTGCGGTCATAAACATTGGTTACACTAAGATCGGCTTCAAGTTTGGTATGTTCTCCGAGAACAAAAGTGCGCTTCACATTAAAATCGAGCCTGTGATATGTTGGAAGGCGGCCGCTGTTAAGTTCGGCATACTGAATTCCTAAGGTACCGTTTTCTGTTAAATAGTCCGAATTAATTCCTCCGTTAAATCTTAGCTTTTCGAAATATCCTTGAGTTTGTGTAAACGGGAAACCGGTTCCGAAATTCCATCTCATGCCCACCTCCCATTGTTTTCTATCACCGATTGTGTATGATGCCAGCAGGTTTATGTTATGACGGCGGTCGTAATGAGGATAATACCATATATGGCCATCGTATCTTTCGACAAAAGCAAAAGAATATGCTCCCCAGAAATAAAATCTCATATAATCATATTTAACCGATACGTCAACGCCTTTTGCATAACCTTTTTCGAAAATAAATGGCAGCTTTTCATCGTCAGGCGTGTCGGGTGGAGCGGTTTCCTCGTTGTAAACCATATTTCTGTTTAGGTTGATCAACTGGGGAAAATTATTATAATATCCCTCAATATTAACTGAAATATATCGGTTAAAATCGTGTTCTATTCCAAAAATCAACTGTTGCGATTTTTGATATTTTGTTTTCATTTCTTTTCCGTCAAATTCATCCGGAAGATTTTCTATTCCTGAAAGGAAACCATAGAAAAGATTCACAATATCGAGGTCGGATTTTGCGCTTACCAAATCCTGTGAATAAAGGCCGGCAGCAAGTTTCAACCTGGTATTATCCGTTAAATTATATTTTACGGCAAGCCGTGGCTCAGGCGACATGCTCGACAAAGAAGCATACCACTGCAAACGGAATCCGGGTTCAATAACAAATTTACCGGCAATAAGTTTGTATTTTACGAATAATGCAATTTCGGTAGTGTTTGGATTATCTTTCGGGTCAATTTTCATATTTATGGAATTGTAAAGATTCAGCTCTGTTTTTGTTCCTAACAGTTCCAGTCCGTATTTAAGCTCATCCTTACCCATAAAATAAGTAAAATTCAAACCGAGATTGAAACCGTTTATCGCACTTGAACGCTGGGTTCCAATTTCTTCATCCATCGTCATTTTATATTTCGAGTAGGTAAAAAAACCTTCCATCAAAACAGGCGACATTCCTGGAATAACAATAAAATTCAACCCCAAACCTGATGATTTCCAATTGTAATTGAAAAATTCTTTATAGTTATTAACCTTATCAGTAAAATTAAATCCGAATAAATTTATTTTGCTTCCGTTGGCTGCATTAATAGAAATTTTTCCGTAAATATCCAAAAAATTAAAAGGCAATCCGTTTTCATCAACGTACTCATAAAATATTTTAGAACTTTGCTCGAGGTATGAATTTTTCATCGACAAAATAAAAGAAGAGCTTCCTCCGCCTTCAGGTTTTTGTTTCGCAATGGGGCCTTCTACCATTGCTTTTGCGCCAAATGTTGAGGCGCCTACTTTACCGGAAAATCGTTTTTTATTGCCATCACGTGTTGTAATGTCCATCACTGAAGAAATACGGCCTCCGTAATTTGCATTAAATCCTCCTGTATAAACATCGGCATTTCTTATAATATCCGTATCGAACACCGAAAACAATCCAATTGAATGAAAAGGATTATAAATTACCATGCCGTCAAGTAAAACCTTATTTTGTATTTGAGACCCGCCGCGAATATATAACTGTCCTCCTTGGTCGCCGGTGAATATCACGCCAGGCAATATCTGTAAATATTGTGCAATATCTGGCTGTCCGCCGATTGAGGGAATTTGCTTTATTTCCATCGGAGTTACTTTAACTATGGAAGTCTGTGTTTCTGTTCTTGCGGCCTGCCGTTCTGCCGAAACATTAACTGTTTCGAGCATAACCGAAGACTTTTCCATGTAAAGATTTTTTGAGATAAGATCTCCCGGTGTCAGGATGATATCTATTTTAAGAGTGTCATAACCAAGATAAGTTACCATCAGCATATAATTTCCCGGAGGCACCTTGGTAATTGCAAAATAACCGTTCACATCGGTTGCTGAGCCGTATGATGTTTTATAAAAATAAACATTTGTAAAGATGATAGGCTCGCCGGTTTCTTTTTCATAAACAAAACCCCTGATAGACGCAGTTTGCGAAAAAGCAGATGTTAAAGGAAATATTAAAGGGAGAATAAGAAGTAAAACAAGTGTGGTAATTGTCTTGTTATTCATAAATTCTTAGGTAAAAATCTTTTATACTTATATATTGGTAAAACATTAAATTAAGTAGAGTAACGTTTCGGCATTTTAAATATTATTATTACGGTTGTAAAATATTTATAATTTGCCTGCAATCGACAAAATATTGCCAACACTGTGAGTTACGTTGCCTCCGCCTTGCCACATTGTAGTAATTATGTCGGAGCTAACTTTTCAGGTTTTCAGCGCTTCTTTACACATTTCATCCTCGTTTGTTGTTGATTTTGCAAAACCGCTTATTAAAAATTAAGTACTCAATCAGCCATTATTATTGTTTTTCACCAAACTAAAGTTTAGTGTTATTCTAATTGAGACAGCGCCATACTTCAGTATGGTGGTTTGATTAACAATTCATTACAAACCATTTGACTTTAGTCAACTTCTCTTAGCTTGACGGCTATGCCCCGTAGGTGTGAAAAATTTTTAAACCCTATGCTTTTGTTGAGATTTATGTGATGATTATTTTAATCGGCCAGTAATGAAATATTATGATGATTCATTTAATTTGATGGTAGTATTTAAAGAGAAAATTAACAGAGGATAGAGCAGAACTTCGGGTTTCAACAATCTTATCCACTAAAAAAAATGGTAGCACCTTGAAAAATACTATCTAATCTTAGGGATAAAAAAAGCGAAGTGGGTCACAATGTAAGATAGGCGCTCCTGAATTCAGGATTTAATTATATGTCCTGACGCCCCGGTACTATGATCTTATAAACCGGTACTTGGATACGTGATCACCACTCCGCTAAACCAATATTAATACTTTGCAAAAATAAAAAATTTAATTGGAAAACAAAAATTATTTTTAAAAAGGTGTATCGCTTCCGGTGTAACATCTAATATTTCGCGATTTGAATATTTCGGATATCCTTAGCATATCATCCCCGTTTGGGATTTGGTCGTATATCGAAGGATATTCTTTAAAACCTAATAATTTATACTTCTCCCTGCCTAAACGATGTAATGGCAGAATGTTTATTTCTTCTTTTCCAATTCCGATAAGGAAATCAGCGAGCCGGTTAATATGTTCATCCGAATCATTATATCCTGATATTACCGGAATTCTGAAAATTAATCTTCCTGTAAAATGTTCGGCTAATTTTTTAGCGTTGCTTAATATCAGATTGTTGTTTGTTTTTGTTTGTTCAAAATGTTTGTTTTTGTCAAGATGTTTAATATCGAAGTAAATCCAATCGACATAAGGAAGGCAGCGTTCGATGAATTTCCAATTGATGTTTCCGCAGGTTTCAACGGCAGTGTGAATGTAAGAATCATGACACCTTTTTAATATTTCAAAAGAAAATTCGGGTTGAAAAAAAGGTTCTCCGCCTGATAATGTAATTCCTCCTTCCGCTCCCCAAAACTGCCGGTCTCTTTGTATTATTCTGAAAATATCATCAATCGAAATGTAGTATCCGGCAAGTTTCAAAGCATCGGTGTAACATTCCCTGACACAGGAAAATTCCTTACATTCTTTACAAGCCGATTTGTTAATATGCAGGCGGTTGTTATTTAAAGAGATTGCATCTGAACCACATGCTTCAATACAATTTTTATCATTAATACATTTTGAAGTGTTGTACAATGGTTCGATAAAAGGATTTATACCTTCAGGATTTGAACACCAACTGCATTTTAAAGAACATCCTTTTAAGAAAATCGTTGTCCGGCAACCGGGGCCATCATGTACCGACAAGCCCTGAATATCGAAGACGATCCCTTTTAATTGTTTTTCTTTATCCATTCAAAATTTTTACATGTTTTGGCAATCATATCAGGATATGCTTCGGTTTTGTTCATACATAGCCCCAAGTGTTCGCCGGCAGGTGAGAAGTTTATGCAAAATTTACATTTTGCTATTTGTGCAAAATTTTCACAGGCTTTTTCATCAGCATTTATTTTTTTCTTATCACGTTTACAAATGCCTTTAAAAACGTCTATTGCAATGTAATATTTACAATCGTTGTGCTTTGTTTCCATAATCATTCCTCCTGATTAGCTTAGTTCCTGATATTCTGTTCTGGCGATTACTTCATCCTGTATTTGTTTGCCGAGTTCCACCCAGTATTGGGTAAATCCCGCAACCCGCACCATCAGGCCGCGATATTTTTCAGGATGTTTTTGTGCATCTTTCAGCATCCGCGAATCGACAATGTTAAACTGTATATGAAATGCTCCTCTTCTTAAAAATGAACGTATCATCTCAAGAAACTTTTTCGACCCTTCTCTGCCCTGTACAACCGAGGGATGTATTTTCATGTTAAGTTGAGAGTTTTGCGAAAGTGCATGATTATAACATGTGGCGGAGTTAAAAAGCGCATAAGGCCCGTTTTTGTCTGTTCCCGGATATGCCGATACCGAGCCGTCAACAAAGGTTGTTCCTGCCAGCCTACCGTCAGGTGTTGCCTGGGTTACTGCCCCCATTGGCCCGTGAGTTGAGACCGAGATCTGGCAGGCATACAGGGGTTTGTCATATAATGATTTATAATTTTTACACATACCGGTAAACCATTCCTGCCATTCTTTAAAAATGCTGTCAGCATAAATATCGTCGTTGCCGAATTTCGGGGCGTCGAGACAAAGTTTATGGATTTTGAGCCAATTTCTAAAATCATCAGATCTTACCTGGTCAACTAAGGAATATGAACCAACTTCCTGAGCGGTTTTGTAACCAAAATTTGCCTGAATGGCTTTTTTTAATGTTTCTAAAGTAAAGATTCCTTTTTCAAAAATATTCCTTTTCATTGATGCGAGAGAATTAATCAAATTAACGCCTCCGCATATTTCCACATTGAATGTCCGGTTGTATCTGGATCCTTGCCGGCCAATGTCTTTCCCTTTTTTCAAACAGTCGGGTTTCAACATTGAGTTTACAATGGAAGGCGATATCTTTCTCCACGCATCGTGTTGGATATTATTTGTTAGTATCAATACCTCGACAGCGCGGCTAAAGTATTTTTTAAAAGCAGACCATACTTCATCATACGTTTTTAGTTTTAGTCCATGTGGTTTAAAAATCCGTTGTCCTGTTCGGTGATCCATTCCATCGAATAAAACTGTTTCCATGATTTTAGGAAGCGAAATAAAATGGACGCCAACGCTTGTAGCAGGCGCCGAACCTCCGGAAATCCAATGCACTTCTCCATCTAATTCGAGGGGCATCCAACTGCATGGCGAAGTTTCCAGGCATCCCCCGATAGCCCATGCTCTGGCTTCTTCAACCTCCATCCCTTCATCTGCATAATTCGATAATAAAAAATCCATCGCAACCCGGTTGTTTACCCATGCCGGATAACCTGTTCCAACCTTTGTACATTCCACACCTTTTAACAGTAACTCTTCAGGTAATTTTTCATCATACAGCATCGTCAATGTAGGCTGAGGTGTGTCGCATGTTATTCCTGATTCGAGTATCAACATTTCCAGTTCGTTTGCGGCGCTCAAACCATCTTTTGTTAATCCGCCGATAGAAAGATTGTTAAATGTGTTGCCGGATAGCACGCCTCCCACTACGCCCATCGAAGCGAAACAATCTAATTGAGTATATTTTATACGCATACATTCAAGCAGTTCAAGAGTTTTTTCTCTGTCGATAGCGCCCTTGTCAATATCTCTTTTCCAGTACGGGTAAAGAACCTGGCCAAGCCTTCCCGGCGATAAGCCGGAAATAGCATCTTCGTTCAACACTGCAACATGAAATATCCATGTCATCTGCAGGGCATCGTGGAAATCTACCGGTGGATTTGCCGATAGCCATTCCAGTCTTTTAGCAATAGTTAGATATTCTTCTTTTTGCTTTTTGTCATTTTCCAACCGAGCCATTTCTTTTGCTTCACCGGCATAATTTAAAATCCAGGCTTTGATACCTTCAAGGATCAGAATAACAGCTTTGTAAAAATATAAACGGTCCATGTCGGGACGGCCGGCAGTTTCCTCAATACTTTTTTCGCAAATTTTTATAATCCCGTCGATGCCGTATTGCAACGGATAATAATGGTTTATAACTTCTCTGCCTTGCGGCAATGTATATCCCGAATCGAACATACATATTACCGAGCGCATAATGGCTTCCTTTTCTTTGTAACCCGGCGCCATTTGTTCATATTTATGTCCGATGTCGTCAACGGACTTATTATGCCATTTTTTCGCAATTTTCATCAGGATGGGCATTTCTTCTTTCCGTAAACCAAATTTGCCTGCAATCGACAAAATATTGCCAACACTGTGAGTTACGTTGCCTCCGCCTTGCCCCATTGTGGTAATTATGTCGGAGCTGACTTTTCCGGCTTTCAGCGCTTCTTTATACATTTCATCCTCGGCGGCCATAAAATAAGCCTCAGACAACCACGGCATCGGATATGAACCACGCAAGTAATTAGCCTTGCCCATCACTAAAAGTTCGCCGGGATAAATAACAGGCGTAAGATGCATGAAGGCCGATTTAAGCGCTTCAGCCCTCCTGACAATTGTTATCTCGCCTTCTAATTCGTCCCATTTCCGTGTGTACCAATAAGGAAATTCAACCGATGCCGACGACCTTGCTTCGAGGTAAAGCTCCTTTGCTTCTGCCGCACGTTTTGTCGGTTCCTTTTTTTGTTCCCTTCCCGTAATAGTTTTTGAAACAGAATTTCCGTAATAATTGTACATTTCAGTATTACAATTCAATATTTCAGATTTTTTCATAATATCAAAAATTGATTACTTAAAAAACAATGTTGTAAAATTATAAAATACCGACGTTTTAGCAATTTTTTTTATCTCACAATAAATTATTATATTTTTATACCTTTGGCGATGAAATTAATTTTGTAACTAATCAGTGCCTAAAGTTTGGAGTGCCTTAAATGCCTAAAGTTTCAGTTTCGTACCAAATTTTTGCAAAAATGGCAAGTATTTCATCTTTTAAAAATTTATTATTAAACATTTCA
>CBDUSJ010000029.1:0-12282 GCA_965369845.1 uncultured bacterium
AATTATTTATATAATCGCACGCTTCATGGCGTACCAAAGACGCCAAGTCGCAAAGTACTGAAATGCAGTATATTATATTTTTGCGTCTTTGTTTACCCCGTAAGGAAAAATTGCCTGCCCTGATTTTTCGGGGACTGTATCTGGGCAGATTTACGAAATTATTGGCTTTTTAGATTAAACTAATCAATCTTTGAAATAAAACCAACAACAGCCCGGCAGGTTTCTTTTGTTGCTTTTTCAAGAATATCATTTACAATTATTTTATCAAACCGGTTTGCAAAAGATAATTCATATTCTGCCTTTTTTATTCTTTTTTGTATGTTTTCTTCTGTTTCTGTGGATCTGTTTCGCAGCCTTTCTTCAAGAGTCCGGATAGATGGTGGTTTAATAAAAATTGCCAGCGAATTGTTTGGATATTGATTTTTAATATTTAGCCCGCCCTTTACGTCAACATCAAAAGTTGCATGATTGCCGTTTTCCCAGATACGTTTGAGCTCCGACCTAAGCGTTCCATAATAATTTCCTTTATAGACTTCTTCCCATTCGATAAATTCGTTTTTCCTGATCTTTTCCCTGAATTCTTCCGCACTGATAAAATAATAATCCTTTCCGTTTGTCTCGTTTTTCCTCGGCTTTCGGCTGCACGCTGAAATGGAAAATTCCAGGTTAAGTTCTGAAGAAAGTAATTTTTTTACGATGGTTGTTTTTCCCGAGCCGGAGGGAGCAGAAAATATGATTATTTTTCCGTTCATTTTTTTCTACAAAATATTAAAAAGCTGTTCTTTGATTTTTTCAAGTTCATCTTTCATTTGTACAACAAATTTCTGAATATTCGAATCGTTTGCCTTTGAGCCGAGAGTATTTATCTCACGACCGATTTCCTGACTGATAAAAATAAGTTTTTTTCCGTTTGAAAATTTTTCGTCGAGTGTCTGAATAAAATAATCGCAATGGTTTTTAAGTCTGACCTTTTCTTCCGTGATATCAATTTTTTCAAGATAATAGATGATCTATTGTTCTAACCTGTTTTCATCCATTTTATGTAGTTCCACAATATCGCGTAAATCTTTACGGAACTTGATTTTTAATTTTTCGATCCTTTCCTGTTCAAATTCCGGAATTTTATCAAGTAATTTAAGGATATTAAAAATGTGATTTCTAAAATCAGAATCAAGTTTTTTACCTTCCTGCAACCTGAAATTATCGCACACTTTTGCTGCCTCGTCAATTGAAGCAAAGAGCAATTCCCATTCTTCAGCTTGTAATTTGTGAGTTTCCGCTACAATAACATCAGGTAATTTAAGGAGGATAGGAAGAATTTCTTCATCGGTAGTTAGATTTAATTCATCCGATAAAATCTTTATCTCATCAAAATATCTTTTTGCAACTTTTTGATTTATCCTGAAATTTTCAATGCCGGCCGTATCTTCCACATCGAGTGAAATTTCAACTTTTCCTCTTTCAAGCTTCTGAGCCAGGAACGACCGAATTTCAAGCTCTTTCTCCCTGAAAATACTCGGAAGGCGGTAAATCATGTCGAATTGTTTACTGTTCAGGGTTTTTATTTCTATGCCGATTTTTTTATCCGGAAGGTCACATTTCGCCTTTCCGAAGCCTGTCATGGATTTTATCATATTCCATAATTTTAATTAGCAAATGTAGTATTATATGTAATTGGGTATAAATTTCTTAATTATTAAAACTTTTGTAACTACTCATCCATTATATTAATCTTAATAGCCACAGATTCACAGATTTTAAACTACCAAAGGTAGTTTTCTTTGTGAAAATTTATAAAATTTAATTAATTTAAATCTGTGAATCTGTGGCAAGTATTTATTTTTTAGCATTTTATATCGGCTGAGTAGTTACAAACTTTTTAATAAAAATGAGAAGGTGGCGATTTTTGGTGCGGAAAATTCGATGTCTCGTAAAATATCATGAAAAAACTCGCAGATAAGTTTGAAGATATCTTTTGTCCGGATTGCTTGAAAAATTTTATCTTTTTTTATAAACATGTTTGCGATGCCCAATTTTAATTACAACTATAATGAGTTGGTTATCTCCAATTAGATAAATAATACGGTAATTACCCTGACGAATTTTGTATTTTTCTTCACCTGACAGTTTCTCACAACCAGGAGGGCGTGGGACAGATGACAAAGCATGGATTTTTTTAGTGATTCTCTGAATGTCTTTCTTCGGAAGTTCTGTAAGTTCTTTTACTGCCGATGGTTTAATTAGAATCTTATAATTTACCAATGGATTTTAATTCTTTAAGTACATTTTCAAAATCTAAATTGGGTTCATTCAATCTTTCTTCAAAAGCAAATAAATCTTCAATATCTTCTGCCAAACTTTGTTTAATTGCTTCATTTATTAATTCCGATATAGTTTTTGAATTTTGTACAGATTTAATTTTTAGTACTTGGTGAATTTTTGGATCAAGATAGACCGTTGATCTTTTTAATGATGTTTTCATGGTACAAATTTACAATAAAATGTTTTGATATTATATGCTGATGTACTACTTTTTTAACATTGCCAAATATGAAATTTCTTCCACCTGGTTTATTATTGTTGTACCTTACTAATCTTTGCCCAACTATCGCGCAAAGGAACGGTCCGGTTAAAAACCGGTTTATCTTCTTTTGTATCAGGGTCAACACAGAAATAGCCCAGGCGCTGGAACTGAAAGCGGCTTTCGATTTTTGCATTTTTCAGGCCGGGTTCAACTTTGCAATTTGTAAGCACTTTAAGCGAATCAGGATTAAGATTGCTCTTAAAATCTTTCCCTTCTTCAACATCTGCGGGGTTTTCTTTTATAAATAGCCTGTCGAATAATCTGACTTCGGCATCGATAGCATGTTTTGCCGAAACCCAGTGAAGCGTTCCTTTTACTTTTCTTTTACTGCCCGAACACCCGCTTTTCGATTCGGGATCGTAGGTACAGTGAACTTCAATAATTTCGCCGGTTTTTTCATCTGTAAGATAATCCTCACATTTAATTATATACGCATTTTTAAGTCGTACTTCACGGCCGGGAGACAGGCGGAAATACTTACGCGGAGGATCGACCATAAAATCGGTTTTTTCTATAAACAGCTCGTGCGAAAACGGAAGCATCCTGAAGCCTGCATCCGGGTCTTCGGGATTGTTTTCAGCTTTCATCTCTTCAACAAGCTCAACGGGATAATTAGTGATAACAAGCTTCAAGGGATTCAGGACGGCCATTACACGAGGCGCCTTTTTGTTAAGGTCTTCGCGGACACTATGTTCAAGCAAGGCAACATCAATAACATTATCGCGTTTTGCCACGCCAACAGCATCAGCAAAATTCCTGACCGATTCGGGTGTGTAACCGCGGCGGCGTAGCCCGGAAATAGTTGGCATCCTTGGGTCGTCCCAGCCATTTACGTATCCTTCTTTTACAAGCTCAAGCAATTTTCTTTTGCTCATAATTGTATAGCTCAGATTTAGTCTTGCAAATTCAATTTGTCGGGGGCGATACTCACCTTCGATTATTTGGTCGAGAAACCAGTCGTACAGAGGCCTGTGAACTTCAAATTCGAGTGTACAAAGCGAATGTGTTATTCCTTCAATGTAATCGGATTCGCCGTGGGTGAAGTCATACATAGGATAAATACACCATTTGTCGCCAGTACGGTGGTGCTTTGCGTGAAGGATCCTATACATCACAGGGTCGCGCATGTGCATATTTGGCGAAGCCATATCAACTTTTGCCCGGAGCACTTTTGAGCCATTCGGAAAATCACCTGCACGCATCATTCTGAACAAGTCGAGGTTTTCCTCAACCGAACGATTCCGGTACGGACTTTCTTTTCCCGGTTCGGTAGGAGTTCCCCTTTGTTCACCAATCACTTTGGCGGGTTGATCATCAACATAAGCCTTTCCATTTTTGATGATCTTCTCTGCCCATTCGTATAATTGTTCAAAATAATCAGATGCAAAAAACAGACGATCTTCCCAATCAGCGCCAAGCCATCTCACGTCCTTCTTTATCGATTCAACATATTCTTCTTCTTCCTTTGTCGGGTTAGTATCATCGAAACGCAGGTTAAAAAGTCCCTTGTATTTTAAAGCCAGACCATAATTAAAACAAATGGATTTGGCATGTCCGATGTGAAGATATCCGTTTGGCTCGGGTGGAAAACGTGTGTGAACCTTTCCATTATTCTTATTATTGACAACATCTTCGTTAATAATAGCTTCGATAAAGTTTACCGGGCCAACGTTTTTATTTAGGTTATTTTCCATTTACTCCAAAAATTATTAAGATTATTTATTTTATTTTTAATGAACCGCCAAAAGTAGAATTTAATCGGCAGTATTTCAACAAAAAAAATTGATTCAATATTGTTATGTGTGTGGGAAAATTAAAGTAATGAAAAAATACAGGATTTTTTTTGTATAATTTCATTTTTAATTTAAGAAATTTATTACTTTTGCAATCTCAAAAATTTGGTCTCGTGGCCGAGTGGCTTAGGCGGTGGTCTGCAAAACCATTTACAGCGGTTCGAATCCGCTCGAGACCTCGAAAACATAAATAAACCCGTTGTTAAATTTTGTTCTAACAATGGGTTTTTTTTAATAATCAGATCAATGAAAGAAAAACAAATAAAAATTCTCCGTCAGCAGATTGAAAAACTCGACAACAAGGGATTCGACCTGGAAGCATGGAAAAATTACACCATCGTACTCCTTGCCAGGATATTTGGTGAAAACAACCAAAAGATCAAACAGATAGAAAAGCTGGACTATGAATATAGCAGTTGGTCTTTGCGCGATACATCGGGTTTTTCATCTTACTTGCAAACCTGTAAAAAGCTTGGCCGCGAAATCCTTGAAGCCTCCATCGATGAGATAGAGAATTTCGGGTTACCCGAATTGTCAGAAAAATCCTCAGAAAAAATCGACATTAGCGTAATAATGGATGCGATGGAAGACGAACTCAAAGGATCTCAGTATAAAGAAATTATTAAGTTGCTAAAATCGGATCTTAATCAAGAGGAGAAAAAACGTCAACTTTTCGAAAAACTTAAAGATTACGGTTGGGAAACTTCGGGAAATATCCTGATATCAATTCTGATGAACGAAGAAATCGTTGATTTGATAAAGGAATAAGTTTTTTATTTTTAACACTTTCTACTAAGTAAAAGCTAATTTATTTACTTTTGCGGCGCTTAAAAAAGCAGCATAATTTTCGTATATAGAATGGAATCAAAGTATAGAGAATACAAAAATCTGAACCTTACTCAAATTGCTAAGGAAGTCCAGTTGTTTTGGGATGAAAACGACATTTTTCACAAGAGCCTGAAAAACCGTGAAGGGCACAAGAATTTTGTTTTTTACGAAGGCCCGCCATCTGCAAACGGAATACCGGGAATTCATCACACAATGTCACGGACTATCAAGGATATTTTCTGTCGCTACAAAACACTGAAAGGTTACTATGTGGCAAGAAAAGCCGGTTGGGATACACATGGTTTGCCTATCGAAATGGCTGTTGAAAAAACTCTTGGAATTACCAAAGAAGATATTGGCAATAAGATTTCCGTTGAAGATTACAATAATGCCTGCCGGAAGGAGGTAATGAAATACAAAAACCTGTGGGACGATCTTACCATACAAATGGGTTACTGGGTCGATTTGGACGATCCTTATATTACTTTTCATAATAAATATATCGAGTCGGTGTGGTATCTGCTTTCAAAGCTCTACGAAAAAGGATTGCTTTACAAAGGATATTCCATTCAGCCATATTCGCCGGCAGCAGGCACAGGGCTTAGCACACACGAGATTAACCAGCCCGGTTGTTACAAAGATGTAAAAGACACCACAATTACAGCACAGTTTAAAGTTGTCAGAAACGAAAAATCGGAATTTCTTTTTAGTGATATTGATACTGATTTATTTTTCCTTGCATGGACAACCACTCCATGGACACTTGCTTCAAATACTGCATTAGCTGTCGGAGCCGGTATCAGGTATCTAAAAATAAGAACATTTAATTTTTATTCGGGCAAACCTGTTTCCGTTATTCTGGCAAAAGACTTGCTTAACAGCTATATAAACGAGAAGGAAAAAGAACTTAAGTTAAAGGATTACAAGGCAGGCGATAAAAATGTTCCTTTTGAAATAGTTAGAGAATACCAGGGGAGTGAACTTGAAGGCATCCGCTACGAGCAACTCATACCGTGGATTAAACCGGATGGAAATGCTTTCAGGGTAGTTACCGGTGACTTTGTTACAACCGAGGATGGCACAGGAATAGTACACATAGCCCCCACATTTGGAGCCGACGACAACAGGGTTGCAAAACAATCGGGAATAGTTCCGCTTATTTTGATAGATAAAAATGGAGATAAGCGTCCGATGGTTGACCTGCGCGGCAGATTTTTTAGAATTGAGGATCTGGATGAAAATTTTGTAAAAAACTTCGTTGATGTCAATACTTACAAAGAATATGCCGGCAGATTCGTTAAAAATGATTACGATGAAAATCTGACCGATAAAAACTCGACTTTGGATATTGATATTTCGGTGATGCTGAAACTCGAAAATAAAGCATACAAAATCGAAAAACACATCCATAACTATCCTCACTGCTGGAGAACAGATAAACCTATTCTGTATTACCCGCTCGACGCTTGGTTTATAAAAACCTCTGCTTTCAAGGAAAGAATGATCGAGCTTAACAACACAATTAACTGGAAGCCACCAGCTACCGGGCTTGGACGATTTGCCAACTGGCTCGAAAATCTTATCGACTGGAATCTTTCACGTTCAAGGTTCTGGGGCGTTCCTCTACCAATTTGGGTTACCGAAGATAAACAGGAAAAAATCTGTATTGGCTCTGTTGAACAACTAAAAGAAAAAATACAAAAATCTGTCGAAGCCGGTTTTATGGATAAAAACCCCTTCAATGATTTTATACCTGGAGATAACTCGGAAGAAAACTATGATACTTTTGATATTCACAGACCGTATGTAGATGAAATAATTCTTGTTTCGGAAAGCGGTAAAAAGATGTACCGTGAGCTTGACCTGATTGACGTGTGGTTCGATTCAGGGTCCATGCCTTATGCTCAATTTCACTATCCTTTTGAAAATAAAGATAATCTGAAAGAATATTTCCCTGCTGATTTTATCGCCGAAGGTGTTGACCAAACACGTGGGTGGTTCTTTACACTTCATGCAATAGCTACAATGGAGTTTGATTCGGTAGCTTATAAAACCTGTGTTTCAAATGGCCTTGTTTTAGATAAAAACGGAAATAAAATGTCGAAGCGGCTTGGCAACGCAATCGATCCGTTTAAAACAATAGGAAAATACGGGCCGGATGCCACACGTTGGTATATGATCACAAACACTCAGCCATGGGACAATCTTAAGTTTGATATTGAAGGCATTGCAGAGGTTCAGAGAAAATTCTTCGGAACATTGTACAACACTTACGCCTTCTTTGCATTATATGCCAACATTGATGGTTTCAAATACGAAGAAGAGGAAATTCCGTTTGAAAAACGACCCGAACTCGACAGATGGATACTTTCCGAACTGAATACTCTTATCAAAAATGTTGACGAATATTATTCGGATTACGAACCGACAAAAGCCGGCCGCGCCATTTCCGTATTTGTTGATGAACGATTGAGTAACTGGTATGTGCGTCTTTCGAGAAGAAAATTCTGGAAAGGCGAATATAGCAAAGATAAAATTTCGGCTTATCAAACTCTTTATAATTGCCTCGAAACAATTGCGATTTTATCGTCCCCGATAGCGCCGTTTTTTTCGGAAAGGTTGTTTGTCGATCTGAATAATGTATCAAAGCGTTTATCCGTTGAATCGGTTCATATTGCCGACATGTCTGTTGCGAATGAATCTTTTATCGATAAAGAGCTCGAAGATAAAATGCAGCTTGCGCAAAAACTTTCTTCAATGGTTCTTTCATTGCGCAAACGCACAAATATTCGCGTCCGACAGCCTCTAAACAAGTTGATGGTAGTGGCTCTTGATGATGGTTTCAAACAGCAGGTTGATGCAATAAAGTCGTTGATCCTGGCGGAAGTTAACATAAAAAACCTGGAATTTATGACCGATGATTCGGGAATATTGATTAAAAAAGTAAAACCGAATTTTAAATCTTTAGGCCCAAGATACGGAAAACTTATGAAAAAAATCGCTCCGGCTCTTATAAATTTCAACAATGACCAGATTCATGAACTTGAAGAAAATCAGAAATATTTGCTTCATATCGATGGTCGGGAAGTGGAAATTCTTTTGTCGGATGTCGAGATAAACGCCCAGGATATTCCCGGCTGGTTAATTTCAAATGTTGGCAATCTTACAGTTGCTCTCGACATTACTATCACAGACCGGTTGCGCAACGAAGGAATTGCAAGAGAGCTGGTAAACCGCATCCAGAATTTAAGGAAAGATAAAAAATTTGACGTTACAGATAAAATTTTATTACAGATTGAAAAAAATAATAAAATAATAAGTGCAATTGAAAACAATTATATTTATATATGTTCGGAAACTCTCGCACAGTCGCTCGACATGGTTGATGCTTTAGAAGAAAATGAAAGTGTGAAAGTAGAACTTATCGACGATATTTCGACTTCAATAAAAATTGAAAAGATAAACAAACAATAAAAAATATATAAATCGTATAGAATAAAAATTCAGAGTTATGGCTAATAAAATTATGGAAAAAGAAATGCCAAAGGTTATGAAAAGCAAGTATAGTAAAGAAGAACTTGATGAATTCAAACAAATTATACTTGAGAAGCTTGCAAAAGCCAACGATGACCTTAAAATGCTAACTGATGCATACACCAATAATAATGAGCATGGAACCAATGATACCTCTCCAACATTTAAGGTGCTCGAAGAAGGTTATCAGGTTTTGTCGAAGGAAGAAAACAGCAAGTTAGCTGCACGACAGCAGAAATTTATCAATAATCTTGAAAATGCCCTGATACGTATCGAAAATGGTACTTATGGAATTTGCAGGGTTACAGGAAAACTTATTTCAAAAGAAAGACTCAGGATTGTTCCCCATGCCACATTAAGTATTGAAGCAAAATTAAGGCAAAACAGATAGGAACTGATCATATAAAAAATTTTGAAAAAGGCACTTCTGATAATTTCCCTGATACTTATTGTTGACCAAATCCTGAAATTCTGGATCAAGTTAAATATGACGCTTGGCGAAGATTTTTTTGTGTTTGGAAACTGGTTTATAATACATTTTACCGAAAATGAAGGAATGGCTTTCGGAATGAAATTCGGTGGAGAGTTCGGGAAGTTACTGTTGAGTTTATTCCGCATTCTTGCCATCGCAGCTATTGGGTGGTATCTGTACAACCTCATAAAGAAAAAAGCAAAATTTGGGCTTATCGCAAGCATATCACTGATTTTTGCCGGCGCTATAGGAAATATTATCGATAGCGCTTTCTACGGGCTTATTTTCGGCGAATCGACTTATCAATCCGTTGCTATTCTGTTTCCTGAAAGTGGCGGATATGGAACGTTCCTGCATGGCAAAGTTGTGGACATGTTGTATTTTCCGTTAATTCATGGAAATTATCCTGACTGGATACCTTTTTGGGGAGGTGGAAATTTTATTTTTTTCAGACCTGTTTTTAATATTGCCGACTCATCAATTACAATCGGGGTTTTCCTGCTGATAATTTTCCAGAAAAAATTTTTCAAAAAAGCGGCTAAAAAGGAATATTAAAAACTTTTCTTAATTCATCAAGATCTTTTTTACTGATGCCTTCCGCCTCGTAGCCTGCCTTTTTACAAGTCAAGAAAATTGAAGCCGATTTATTCACAATATCCAGCAGGTCAAATGCTTCATCAGGAGTTTCGCCAATAGCCATGCAGCCGTGTTTTTCCCATAAAATCACACGGTGTTTTTCGAGAGCTTTTATTGTTGCCTGTGCTATTTTTTCGCTGCCTGTAAGAAGATAAGGAACAAAACCCACTCCGTCGTTTACAAAAACACAAGTTTCGGGCTGCATGCTCCACAACATATTATTTATTCTTTCTTCATCGCAAAATTCCCTGATATGAGTAAGCGAAATAAGATCGTCAGGATGTGTATGAACAACAACCTTCTCCTTTCTCCCCAAAGAGCAAAGCATTTCCTGAATAGCAAGATGACTTGGTAACTCTGAACTTGGTTTAATATGACTTGTTTTGCCGGTAATATTAAACCGGCTAAAATATTCACCATCAGCAGAAATGCGGAGAAAGAATAAATTCTCAAGCGGCTTGTTCCTTACATCCCGCATACGTGTTCCTGTTCCGGTGATAATTATAAAATTGTTGCCAAGCAACGGATAACTTCGTGAAAGTTTTTCCGGTTTTTCAAAATCCGTATCAAAAATATTAACATCGGCATTGCTGATATTTACTGAAATATTTCCGGCATTTCGTTCGGCCCAGCCTTTTTCCCAAAGGTAGCCCGCAACATCGGAAATTTCTTTAATGATGTTTTTTAAAAGTGGGTTTCTGGCAATTGATGTTTTCATATAAAATATTTTTCTGCTTTTTTTGAACGTTTACAAAAATAGTAACTAATCAGTATTAAAGTAACAATAAATATTTCTGGCAATTTTAACCGATAAAAGTAAATTTTGACTTTTTAAGAAAGTTTGTTTTACTCATGGGCAAAACAAACTTTCTTAAATATCATACATTCTTATTTTCCGAAAAACGTTACATTCTTAATTGCCGATTTTATGACATTGTTATTTTCCGGTTACATTCATGTTTAATAAACCGCTGAAGCGATTAATTGTGATATTTGTTATTGACTATCACCACAATAAATTGTAGTGCTGTCCTAATTACAAAACACCTTCTTCTTTAATACATTTCACTATTTTTTCAAACGTCCTCTCAATATCCTGGTCAAGGCCGACAGAAAAACGTATTAAGCCTTCCGAAAGCCCCATTTCTTTTTGCAATTTTTCCGGAACTTCCGATGAAGTACTTTTCCCCGAATTGCTAAATAAAGTCTTAAAATATCCGAGGCTTACAGCCAGATAGCCAACGCCTTCAGATTCCATTTTCTCCATAAACTTTGATGCTTTTTCAGAAGAGCCAACTTCAAACGAGAACATACCGCCATAGCCATAATTTTCATTTAGCATGTTCTTAAGTAATTCATGTCCTTCGTGATTTTTCAACCCGGGGTAATTAATATTAATTCCAAGTTCAAGAAGTTTTTCAGCCAGGTACATTGCATTTTTACTATGCTGTTGCATCCTTAAATGAAGAGTATGAAGATTTTTAAGGATAGAGGAAGAACGGAACGGATCAAGGACAGGACCAAGAAGCATTGCAGTTCCGTCATTTACATCGATAAGTGAATTGATGAAATCAAGATTACCGCAGATGGCGCCGGCAACACAATCGTTTTTTCCGTTAATGAATTTTGTGAGACTGTAAACAACAACGTCAGCGCCTAATCTTGCAGGGGAAACCATCATTGGAGTAAAAGTATTATCAACAACCAGCTTGCAGTTGTTTTTATTGGCAATTTCCGATAATGCCGGAATATCCGAGATCTGCAGTAAAGGATTGGTCATTGTCTCGGTGTAGATAATTTTTGTGTTCGGCCTGATTGCGGCTTTTACATCCTGAAGTTTTGTTATATCAACAAAAGTAACTTCGATATTAAATTTCTTCAGGTAATTGTTTAGGAAAGCAAATGTTCCGCCATAAGTGGTCATGCTCGAAACAATATGGTCGCCGGTGTTACAAATCTGAAGAATCGCACAGGTAATCGCTGCCATACCCGAGGCCGTAACCCATGCCGATTCTGTTCCTTCCATAGCTGCCATAGCATCAGCCAGGTATTTGTTACTTGGGTTCCAGTGACGAGAATATAAAAAACATCCCTCTGCTTCACCCTTAAAAGTCTCCAACATTGTTTTGGCCTGCATAAATGTAAAAGTGGCTGAATCAGTTACTGAAGGATTCACACCTCCAAATTCGCCAAACTGAATCAAATCCTGAATATTATTTGCCGGATCGAATTTCATAATATTTTTATTTTTTAATTGTTAGAAGTTTAAAATCGAGAGCAAAATTATAATTATTGTTTCAATTTATAAGAAAAATAGTTGATTTTTTAAACCGCTGAAGCAGTTAGTTATTTACTTGTTGTTGTTTTTGTATCACCACAATAAACAACCACCTCCTGAGGAGGTGGCTTTAATTACAGTTCCCTCTAAAAGAGGG
>CBDUSJ010000030.1:0-11866 GCA_965369845.1 uncultured bacterium
TAACATTTTGTGGGTCAGCAAAAAAACAGCTTCCCGATGTAAATTCGGGACAGGCTTTTTGATTTTTTTGGATTGTTTTTGCGTGTCGGCAAAAAACCAAATGTGCTATTTGTGGGTAGGCGTTCTAATTGTCCTGAAGGGTAAAAGAGGGAAGGAAAAACTAAATCAATTTTCTATCAAGTTTGCACAGAAATATCTTAATTGCTCTTTTTTTGCCGGATCAAACATCATTTTAATGAATCATCTTTTTTTTCATATTTGTTATATTTTAGGTCTATAATTAATCCTACAAATAGAATAAAAAAATTACCGCCTCTGGTAAGAGGCAGTTTCGTTCAACAAAGGTATTAATAATGCGAATTAAAATAAAAACCTATTATTACAAAAACCGCATAAATTACACTTGCAACTCCATTTGTCGTAAAAAAAGCCAAATTTATTTTGTTAAGGTCAGATGGTTTTACGATTATATGCTGGTATATAAGCAATCCGTTAAATATCGCTGCCCCTATCCAGTAAAATACGCCTGAAAGTATCGTTAAACCTATTAAAATTACCAATGCACCTGAAATAAAATGAAGAATAATTGAAATGATCATTGCATTTCTTACGCCCATAAAAACAGGGGCTGATTTCAGCTTTTGAGATTTATCAAAGTCCTCATCCTGTAAAGAATAAATAATATCAAAACCGGCAACCCAAAAAAGCACGATTAGCGAAAAGAGTACCGGCAGCCAGTTAAATTCACCGGTAACGGCAAGGTAAGCCCCCGTTGGTGCAAGCGATAATCCTGTTCCAAGTATCAAATGAGACAGCCACGTAAACCGTTTTGTATAGCTGTATGCCAATACTACAAAAAGGGCAACAGGCGACAGGAAAAAAACAAGCCTGTTAATAAAAAATGTTGTAAGAATAAATAAAACGGAATTCAGGATAACAAATAAAAGCGCTGATTTTGGTTTGATCTTTTCTGCAGGAATTTCTCTTGATGCCGTACGGGGATTTTTTTTGTCGAGCTCCCTATCGGTATAGCGATTGAACGCCATGGCTGCATTCCTGGCAAAAATCATACACAATATCACCGAAATAAATAACCAGGCGTCAAAACTCTGATACTTGCGGGTTATTGCCAAAAAATATCCTATCATCGCAAACGGAAGCGCAAATATTGTATGAGCAAATTTTACAAGCGACAGATAATTTGTAATCTTATTATTAAATGATTTCAACATGGTTCGGTTACATATTAGTTTTCTGCATAGTTGATTTTATAAAAATAATAATTTAAACAATATAAAAGTTGCTTTTATGTTTGGAAATAAAAAACAAAATTACTATCTTTGATAAGCTAATTCATTTTATAAAATGGAAAAAACAGAAATTATCAGGTTAATTGACATAAAAAAGTATTACAAAGTAGGAACACAGATTGTTAAAGCATTACAATCCATCACACTCAATATTTACAAAAACGAGTACGTAGCTTTGATGGGAGCGTCGGGTTCTGGTAAATCGACACTTATGAATATACTTGGTTGTCTTGATACTCCGTCATACGGGCAATATTTTTTAAATGGTAATGATGTTAGTAAACTTGATGATAACCGTTTGGCTGAAATCAGGAATAAAGAAATTGGGTTTGTTTTTCAGACGTTTAACCTTTTACCGCGATCAACAGCGCTTGAAAATGTTATGTTACCGTTGGTATATGCGGGATTAAGCAAGAAGAATAGAATTAATAAAGCCAACAGCGTTCTTGACAGCGTTAATTTATCCGATCGTGTCGAGCACAAGCCAAATGAACTTTCGGGTGGGCAAAGGCAGCGGGTTGCGCTTGCAAGAGCGTTGGTGAACAATCCCTCGATTATCCTTGCCGACGAGCCTACAGGCAACCTGGATTCAAAAACCTCAATCGAAATTATGGTACTATTTGAAGAAATTCACAAAGCCGGCAACACTATGATCATTGTAACACACGAAGAAAATATTGCTCGTCATGCTCACAGGATCATAAGATTAGTAGATGGCGAGGTTGAATCGGATGAAATGAATAAAAACATTACCACTATGGCAGATTATGAGTTAACAACTGAAGTTAAATAAATCGGGAAACCGCAGTGAGTAAAAAGCAGAAAATATATACTAAAACCGGCGATAAAGGAGAAACATCTTTGTTGGGCGGCAAACGCGTTCCAAAGAATCATATCCGGATAGAGGCTTATGGCGCTCTTGACGAGCTTAGTGCATTCATTGGTTTGATTCGCGACCAGGATATTGACAAATATTCAAGGGAAGTACTCATCGGCATTCAGGAAAAAATTTTTACCGCAGGCACAATTCTTGCAAAAGACCCTGATTTTAAGCCATCGTATCCGCTTCCACAAATTTCGCAGGAGGATATCACGCATCTCGAAAATGAAATAGATAATATAAATGAAAAACTACCATCATTAAAAAATTTTATTTTACCGGGCGGACATCCGGTGGTGTCTTATTGCCACATAGCGCGCACAATATGCCGTCGTGCAGAACGCAATGTTATCGGTTTGGCTCAAGCTCAACAAATCGACAATTATGTTCTGAAATATTTGAATAGGTTATCTGATTTTTTATTTGTATTGGGCAGGAAATTTTCGCAGGATTTTAATGTTTTTGAAATGCCCTATAAAACAGCTTTTTAGCATATTTTAATTAGTTTTTAAAAAAATGTTTTTTTAGTTTTATTTTTTGTTAAAAAATATACTTTTGCAAAAATTTTAAACAAAAATTTCGGACTATGTACTGGACGTTGGAATTGGCTTCAAAATTGGAAGATGCTCCTTGGCCTGCAACTAAGAATGAATTAATTGATTTCTGTATTAGATCGGGATCTCCACCGGAAATCCTTGAAAACCTTAGGGAAATTGAAGATGAAGGTGAAGCTTATGACCGGATTGAGGACCTTTGGCCCGATTACCCTACCAAGGAAGATTTTTTCTTTCACGAAGACGAATATTAAACGTTTTCGAAAAAACTGAAATTTACTCTTCCGTAAGTTCTTTGTTGTGTAAAAAAATCGTGCCTGGTAAAATCGATGCTTTTTGGGTGTTCGATGATAAGCCAGGCATTTTTTTTGAGCCAGCCATTCCGAAAAATATAATCGGGGATTTGTTTTGTCTTTTCAAGAGAGTAGGGGGGGTCGGCAAATATTAGATCGAAAGTTGCCTGTGGATTTTTCAGAAATCTGAACACATCGGCTTTTACTACCCTTACATTTTCGAAATTTAATTCTCTTGTTACTTTTTTAATAAATTCCACACAGCGGTAATTTTTATCGACAGAAATAATTTCGACGCTACCACGTGAGGCAAATTCAAGTGAAATGTTGCCGGTGCCTGCAAACAGGTCGAGTACATTAATTTCATCAAAGTTGATAAAATTATTTAAAATATTAAAAAGACTTTCTTTGGCGAGGTCGGTTGTTGGCCTAACTTGAAGATTCTTTGGCGGGTTAATTTTTCTACCTCTGTGTGTACCGCTTATAATTCGCACATCTGAAGGTTTAAGAGGTTATAATAAAAATGTGGTTGTATTTCATCAAAAACATAACTATAATCAAAATTGTTGTTACGCCCGGCAAAAGATACTTTCCTGATATATTTGAATGTAATTTCAAAAAGAGAGGACATTTTTAATATGTTTCCTGTAAGGATAAGTTCATTTTCCTCAGGGTTGAGATTTATTTGCTCGAACACATATATCAGAAAATAAACGAAATCTTCGCTTGCCTTGTATTTAAACGAATTAAAATAAATCATCTGCCTGTTTTTCAAAACAATGATGTCAAACCATGATTTCCTGATATTTGCAAAAACCAGATGGCCGTCTGAGCGGTTTTTATATTTTATAAGTAAAGTTTCAATCAGTGATCCTGCAAAATGATGAATTCCTGCGTCGGGAAAATTTTTCATCAAGCAATTGAGTATATTTTCAGGAATTGAATAAACATTTACAGCATCCAGATTAGGAAGGTGATCAAATTTCACAACATCATTAATTTCGGTTGTATGATTAAAGTCCAGGTATTTTTCCGTTTGTTTGGGATCGAAAAGCGGCATTGGTACCAGTGTTGTTTTAGGATTTTCAAATATAATACTGACGGAATTGTATGGTTTTTTCAGCCATTTGTTTTTGGGTACATGTTCCGACAAAATGTTTTTTAGTGTAAAAAAAGAAGATACACCCTGAAAATCGTACGACTCTATGCCTAAATACTTATTCCTTTCAGTATCCAGAATACAAAAAGAAAATCCATCCAACGAAAGTTGAATGGATAATTTGTAATTTTTTGTGTTTTCTGTGTTTATAGCTTTATCAAAAGCGCTGACTGCTAAATGAACCTTATCTGGCATTTCACGAATAAATAATTACTCCCAGTTCCCGTCGGTTGTAGGTTCAGACATCGATCCGACAATAATGTTCTTAATGTTGGGATTTCTTATCAATGCTTTATTAAGGCCTTTCAGGTATTCTTCTTTATTGGCAGAAGCCATAAATACAGAAACCATTATTCCTCCCCTGTTAATTTTCCCGGCATCCATTTTGAATTTATCACCATCCGAAAACGGAATATACTGAATATCGTTAATAATAAAGTTAGGCCTGTTGCCAAAAATGGAATCTGCAACGCTAACGAATGCAATTGTATCGTTAATGGTTTTTGTCAGAGTTGTATCACTTGGGTCAAAAATGATATTAACTACAGGGATCTGCCCGTATTCCATAAATTTTACGAGTGTGTCCAAACTTGGAGTAAAACTGTCGTTCAGAGCTTTATATATAGCTTGTACAGCCCGGATGTCTTTAAGATTCTGAATTACAATTTTTGCTCTGACATCTTTTTCTTTATTAAAACGAACAGGGGTCTGTATAGTTTCCCAAACGAAATATGCTAAAACCCCGATAACAATTAGTAAAACAATTTGAATAATTTTAATTTTCATAATTATCGTTTTTTATGTAAGTGCAAAGTTATTAATTTTTTATATTAAAAAAAAATTTTACAGAATTTTTTGAATAAAATGTATTAGTTTATTCCAATTTTTTCGCTACTTCAACTTTTTCAAAACCTTCAATTATATCGCCAACTTTAATATCATTAAAATTTTCGATGTTCAGTCCACATTCATATCCGGTATTTACCTCTTTCACATCATCCTTAAATCGTTTAAGCGAGCCGAGCCGTCCGGTATAAACTACAACTCCATCTCTGATAAGTCGAATTTTTGTGTTCCTGGTAATTGTACCGTCGAGGACCATACATCCTGCAATAGTACCAACTTTTGAAATCTTGAAGGTTTCGCGTATTTCAAGATTACAGATAATTTTTTCTTCAAAAACGGGTGCAAGCATTCCTTCGATAGCTGACTTAATTTCTTCAATTGCCGAATAAATAATGGAATAAAGACGGATATCGATTTGTTCTCTTTCAGCAATTTTTCTGGCTCCAACCGACGGACGTACCTGGAAGCCGATAATAATGGCATTGGATGCCGAAGCCAACAGGATATCAGATTCGATAACTTGTCCGACTGATTTGTGGATAATGTTTACCTGAACTTTTTCGGTTGACAATTTGAGTAATGAATCTGATAAAGCTTCAACTGATCCGTCAACATCGCCTTTAACAATAATATTAAGTTCTTTAAAGTCGCCTATTGCAATTCGTCTTCCGATTTCATCGAGAGTAATATGTTTTTGAGTTCTGAGGCCCTGTTCGCGTTGCAACTGCAAACGTTTGGTGGCAATTTGTTTTACCTCGTGTTCATCAGTCATAACATTAAAGGTATCGCCTGCCTGCGGTGCTCCGTTAAGGCCAAGCAATAGTACCGGACAAGACGGCCCTGCTTTTTTTATAATTTGGTTGCGTTCATTATACATGGCTTTAACTTTACCGTGATTAGATCCTGCCAGCACAATATCCCCGATTTTCATCGTTCCGTTCTGGATAAGGAGTTTAGCAACATATCCCCTACCTTTATCGAGCGAAGACTCGATTATGGTTCCATGGGCATGTTTGTAAGGATTGGCTTTTAGATCAAGCATTTCAGCTTCAAGCATTACTTTTTCAAGCAATTCATCAATATTGATACCCTTCTTGGCTGAAATATCCTGGCTTTGATATTTACCGCCCCATTCTTCAACCAGTATATTCATTTGCGAAAGTTGTTCCTTTATCTTTTCCGGATTTGCAGCAGGTTTATCAATTTTATTTATTGCAAAAACAATAGGTACTCCTGCAGCCTGGGCATGATTTATTGCTTCTTTGGTTTGTGGCATAACATTATCGTCTGAGGCAATAACGACGATGACGATATCGGTAACCTTTGCGCCGCGGGCGCGCATTGCAGTAAATGCTTCGTGTCCGGGTGTGTCGAGAAAAGTAATCGATTTTCTATTATTTAGAGTTAATTCATAAGCGCCGATATGTTGTGTAATTCCCCCAGCCTCGCCTGCGATAACATTTGTTTTACGAATATAGTCTAATAGTTTAGTCTTTCCGTGGTCAACATGACCCATCACAGTTACGATAGGAGCTCTTGGTTCGATTTGTTCCGGTTTGTCTTCTTCTTCTTCAATAGTTGAAATAATATCCACACTGACAAATTCTACTTTAAACCCGAACTCTTCGGCAACCAACAATATTGCTTCCGCATCAAGACGTTGATTTATTGATACAAAAAGACCAAGTTGCATACATGTAAAAATTACATTAGTAACCGGAATATTCATCATCTTTGCCAGTTCGTTTGCTGTAACAAACTCGGTTACTTTAATAATCTTTTTCCCTTCTTCTTGTTTCAGAAGTTCTTTTTCTTTCAGTTTATGAACAATATCGCGTTTTTGTTTTCTGTATTTCGACGATTTCGATTTACCGCTTTTGCTAAGTCTTGCCAGTGTTTCTTTTATCTGTTTCTGGATTTCTTCTTCTGACGGTTCAACTTTCGTGGTTTCTTTTTTATACCTTCGTCCTTTTTGTATTTTGTCTTTAGTTTGGTCGGGTTTCTGAAATTTAGGAGCAACGGTTTGCTTTATAATTCTTCTTCTTTTTTTCTTTTTGTATTTTACTTTTTCGTCCGATGATGAAGCAACGGGTTTTTTATCTTTCGGTAATTCAATAGAACCAACAATAGTCGGCCCATGAAGTTTTTTAACTTTTGTTCTAATGAAATTATCTTTCTTGGTTTCCTCTTTCTTTACAAGTTCTATAACTTGTTCTTTTGCTACCGTTGGTCTTCTTTTATCTACATGGCGCACTCTAATTTTCGGGGTTGGTTTTAAAGGTTTCTTTTCGACTTTTTTATTTTTGGTAAGTTCGGCTTTTCTTTTTTCTTCTCTTTCTTTTCTTTTCTCCTGTGGTGATTTCCTTGGTGGTTTTGTTTTAGCATTAATTAATTCGAGATTAATTTTACCAAGTATTTTTGGATGGGTAACTTTTCCGTTTTCAGATTCACTTTTTTTAGTTTGCTCTTCGGAAATAGCCGGTTCAATTTCAGTTTCGGTCATTTCAGTTTTAACTTTTTCCGGTTCTAACTCAGGAGTTGTAACTTCATCTACCTTGTTTGTTTTTTCTTCAACCTTTGTTGTTACATCTGTTTTTTTGTCCGGTTCGGTTTTTCTTATTTTATGTGATTCTATCGATTTTTTAAATTCGTCATTAAAATCAACAACCACTTGTTTTATGAATAGTTCTTTCTGTTCTGTTTCCTCTATTATATCTTCATTATCTATTGTACGGTCTTCAATCGAGATTGATTCACGTTTTACAGCATCAAGTCCTTGTTTACGAGCTTCTTCTTTAACGTATTTTTCTCCTTTAAATTCAATAGTTAAAAGATTATACATATTGGCAGTAAGCTTGGTATTTGGATTGGTATCTATTTCAAATCCCTTTCGGTGAAGGAAATTGATAATAGTGCCAGTCCCGACATTGAACTCCCGAGCTGCTTTTTGTAACCGTATTATTTTGTTAACTGCCATAATGATTTTTTTCCTGTGGAAATCTACAATTGCGGTAAAAATACTATTTTTATTCAAATTCAGCTTTTAATACTTGTAATACATACATAATTGTTTCTTCTTCAAGATCGGTACGTTTTACCAATTCGTCAACTTTCAGGCTCAATACACTTTTTGCAGTATCGCATCCGATTTTATTTAATGAATCGATTATCCACTGGTCGATTTCATCAGAAAATTCCTGAAGATCTACATCATCGTCGGAATCCACATCCGCGTCACGGTAAACATCAATTTCATAACCGGTAAGTTTCCCGGCAAGTTTGATGTTATAACCGTTTTTTCCGATGGCAAGTGAAACCTGGTCGGACTTCATGTAAACATCCGCTTTTTTAGTTTCTTCGTGAATAGTGATGGATGTGATTTTTGCAGGACTTAATGAACGTGTAATAAAAAGCGAAGGATTTGAAGTATAATTGATAACATCGATATTTTCATTTTTCAGTTCTCTGACAATACCGTGAATTCTTGAGCCTTTCATTCCAACACAAGCGCCGACAGGATCAATACGGTCGTCGTATGATTCAACGGCTATTTTTGCTCTTTCACCAGGCTCTCTGACTATTTTCTTGATTGTAATCAATCCGTCATACACTTCAGGTACTTCTTGTTCGAACAATTTCTCGAGAAATACCGGTGAAGTTCTTGAAATAATTATATTGGGGGTGCTGTTGCGTGTATCAACTTTTAACACAATCGCTCTTATTGTGTCGCTTTTACGATAATAATCAGAAGGTATTTGTTCTGATTTTGGAAGTATCAGTTCAATATATTCATCATCAAGAACGAGAATCTCTTTTTTCCAAACTTGATAAACTTCACCTGTTATAATCTCCCCGATTTTATTTATATACTTTTGGTAAATATTGTCCTTTTCATACTCTTGAATCTTTGCAACAAGATTTTGCCTGATGGTAAGTATTTCACGTCTTCCGAAATCTTTCAGTTTGATTTCTTCTGCAAGTTCTTCGCCTACCTCAAAGTCAGGTTCAATTTTAATGGCTTCCGAATAAGCAATCTGGTTGTTCTCATCTTCAATTTCCCCATCCTCAACAATTTCACGGTGTCGTAAAATTTCAAGGTCGCCCCTGTCAATATTTACAATGATATCAATATTATCAGCGTCTCCATATTTTTTGGCTAACATTAGCCTGAAAACATCTTCAAGAATACGCATCATCGTTTCGCGGTCGATATTCTTATAATCCTTAAATTCCGAAAAGGTTTCGACCAAATTAATATTATCCATTTTCGTGTAGTATTATTAATATACTTTTTTGTTTTTCTATTTGAACGACAAAATAATCTTTGCTTCTTTTATTTCATTAAATTTTAATGTTACTGTTTTATCTGCAAATGTTTTTCTTTTTCCTTTAATTTCCGTTGGGATGATCCTGATGTTGTCCTCTGTTACATCTTCGAGCTTCCCTGATATTCTTTTATCATCTACAAGTAAAATTTCCAGTTCTCTTCCAATATTTTTTCTGTATTGCCTTTTTAACATTATGGGTTTATCTGCCCCAAATGAACTTACCCTCAATTCAAAATCTTCTTTATCCCTGTCCAGACCGGATTCGATGTGCCGGCTGATGGCAATACAGTCTTCTATCGAAACTAAGCTATCACCATCAATAATGACATTAATAATGTTTCCCTGATTTATCCGAAGGTCAACCAAATATTTATCAGTGCCATCAATTTTATCACGCACAAGTTCCAGTATTTTAACCTTTTCTATCATCCTGCCATCAAAATATTTTTCAATAAAATAGGGGACTTTATGTCCCCTTCATTATCATTTTCGCATGCTTTACAAGAAAGCCTTTTTATCTTTTTGTTTTTGCTCTATAAAAACAAGCTGCAAAAATAGTACTTTTTTTTATTTCTCAAAAAAAATTTTTAAAATCATTTAGTTGTAGCTAATCAGTATTAAATTAACAATGAAAATTTTTTAACAAATATTATTTGGGGAATAGGGGGAATCCATACGGACTCCCTTCGGTCGTAAGGGGAATATTGTAATATCCATCCATACGGACTTGCTTCGCTTCGTACGGACTTCTTTCAATCGTTGGAATATTGGAAATATGGGTTTAGTTTTTTCACTTTAGCCTTTAACCTTTAGTCTTTAGCTTTAGTCTTTTCATTTTAGCCTTTCCACTTTAGCCTTTCCACTTTAGCCTTTCCACTTTAGCTTTTCCACTTTAGCCTTTAGCCTTTCTATCCCTAAAAGCCAGAGAATATGAATTGATTAATAAACAGATTGGTTACCATTTAGTTAAAGAAGTTTATTTGCAAGATTTGCCAGTTCGGAACGCTCACCCTTTTCCAATCTGACATGAGCATATATTTCATGATGCTTGATACGGTCGATCAGGTATGATAACCCATTACTCTGAGAATCGAGGTAAGGAGTGTCTATCTGGTAAATGTCGCCGGTAAAAATGATTTTTGTTCCTTCACCGGCGCGGGTGATTATTGTTTTAACCTCGTGTGGTGTAAGGTTCTGAGCCTCATCAACAATAAAATTCACATTTGAGATGCTTCTTCCACGGATATAAGCCAAGGGCTGAATCAGCAATTTTTCACTTTCGAGAGCGGCAGTTATGTTTTTAAATTCTTTGTCATGTTCGCCATACTGGTACTGAATAAATTTTAAATTGTCATAGAGAGGCTGCATATAAGGGTCGGTTTTCGATTTTGCATCGCCGGGCAAGAAACCAATATCTTTATTACTAAGTGGGACTATCGGACGAGCAAGATACAACTGTTTATAGTTTCTTCGCTGGTTCCATGCACCGGCAAGGGCGAGAAGTGTTTTTCCGGTGCCGGCTATTCCCTGCAGTGTAACAAGTTTTATATGCGGATTAGTGATTGCATGAAGAGCAAAAACCTGTTCGGCGTTTCGCGGTGTGATCTTAGAAATCTGATGTTTTTCAAGTCGTTCGATAAGGTCGTTTCTTGGATTATAAAAAGCCAAAGCCGAGGCTCCGTTGCTGCGTAATATAAAATAATGATTAGGTATTGGATCTTCAAGCCCGATTTCTTCAGGCATGCACAAACCTTCGGAATATAACCGGTCAATCGTTTTTTGTTGCACATTTTCGAGCCGGCTGATTCCAGAATAAAGAGAATCGACATTTTTTATTTTTCCGGTAAGAAAATCTTCGGCGGGCAGATTCAGGGCTTTTGCTTTTATTCTTAGGTTAATGTCCTTTGTTACCATCACAACTTTCCGGTGCGGAAATTCCCTGGTTAATGCCAAAGCAGCATTTAAAATTCTGTGGTCCGCTTTTCGTTCTCCAAAAATCTGCTGTGCATCAATATCCGAACTTTCATTTATTACAACTTTTATTTTCCCTTTACTTTCATTCCCAAGAGGGATCCAGTTTTGTAACGAATCATTTTCAGAGAGTTTATCGATGAACCGGATAAATTCCCTCGCCTCAAAATTCTTGGTTTCGTTGCCTTTTTTGAAATTATCAAGTTCTTCGAGCACAGTGATGGGAATAGCGACATCATTATCCTCAAAAGTGTTTACAGCATTATGGTTATAAAGAATAACCGAAGTATCGAGCACAAATATTTTTCTGTTCGATTTTCTTCTTTTTTTCTCAGTTCCGGCCGGTTCTATTGTTAAATCATTTTTCATATTTTCTTATATTTTTTTGTAAAAGTATATAATTTGAATGAAGATGAAAAAGTATTTTTATTTTTGTTGCATAAAAAAATTTATTTGGTTTAAAAATCTTAAAGTTAACAAAAATCGTAACCGTTCACAGAACACTGAAAGAAGAAATTAGAAATT
>CBDUSJ010000031.1:0-11792 GCA_965369845.1 uncultured bacterium
AAAGAGATGTAACAACAGCTAATATAATATTAGAAGCTAAAATAATTATAAATAAACCTATTGATAGTTTTAATCGAATTGACATAATAATTTTCCCTTTCTTTTATGACAATGTATTTATACAAAATTATTGTATCTATTAAAGCATCCCGAGTACTTAAGATTACAATTAAATTTCATTTTGCTATTTAACATTTTACTCCGAACCGTTATACTTTCTAACGGAGCAAGCATTTGAAATAGAACATCATATTTTTTCTTCAACAACAACCGAAACAGGATAGTGATCGCTGAAACCATCGGGATTATAATCTTTTTTCGCAGGGCGGCTGAACCGTATAGGCGACGGATATCTCCCTGTCGATTGCATTTCTTTTTGCATCACGATTTTCACTTTGTGTTTTTTATTGTCATCTTTGGCAATATGAAATTTTCCTTTTTGTAACAATAAACCTTTTGAAACCAATATCTGGTCGAAAACAAATGGAAAATTCTGGTAATAAAACGAACCATAGCCATCTCCCATAAACGGCCACATTAGATTTAACAATCTTGGAGAACGTGAATTTATAACTTTTTTATCAAGGTTTGTAGATAAAGCGTATTCAACTATTGAACGATTGAAGGGTTCATCATTAAAATCTCCCATAATAAGAACAGATATTTCACTGCTGTAAATTTCAAGAATTCGTTCCATCCAATAACTCAGAGTTTCCGCTGCTATGATGCGATATGGTTCGGATTGATAACTGCCGGGTATTCGTGCAGGCCAGTGATTGCCAATGAGTATCAGCTTGTTTCCGTTAACAGATGTAAAATTTACCTGGAAAATATCACGTGTTGCCGTTCGTTTCAAAACTTCGTAAGAAAACTGTTCGTTTGGAGAAAATTTATCATTATCGTAGATAAATGCTACATCAATACCGCGTTTGTCGTTCGTGTCGTGATGTGCGACTGCATAATTTCGGTTAAGTCCCGAAAGTTTATCGACAAGCATTTGCAAAACATTCTGGTTCTCAACCTCACAAACACCAAGAATATCCGGCCCTTTATTTTCATTCATCCGGCAAATGATTTTTGCAAGTTGCCAGATTTTTATTTCAAGCACTTCTTGTGTCCATCCTTTCAGTTCATTTTTCAGAGTTTTTTGCAGCCAGTCAGGTCTTTGAGCAGAACCGAAAACATCAAAAAGGTTTTCGAGATTCCACCAGGCAATGTAATAATTGTTCATAATAATATTATTTTTAAAAAATTAATAAAATGTTATATAGATAAAATTTATGAGTTTTAACTCCTTTATCATCTCCTTCATATTTACTTCTTACTTTCTACTTCTTCACTTCCCTACTTATTTGATCTTTTCAAATTGCAAAATGTAACCATCTCCACCGTTGCTTTTATTTAAGATAAAGAGAGTTCAGTCACGAGAAAAAGTAATTCCTTCAAGATTGGTAAAGATATATTTTTTAAGAATATTAAATAACAAGGAACAAAAAATTATATATCGATTTTAGATTCATTTTTCAATTTGGTTATAAGTTTTGAAACAATTTTGTTATGGTCGAAAGCCATGCCGGGAAGATTATCCAGAGTGAACCACCTCGCATCTTTTGCGTCGTCAGCGCCTTTTATTGAAGAATTTTTTTTATCGGTAAAACCAAAAAATATCACCGAAACTGTCCTGCCGCGCGGGTCTCTGCCAGGATCGCCGAAAGTATAAAATTGTTCAAGATAAATATTTCCCAGTCCTGTTTCTTCTTCCAACTCACGCCGAGCAGCATTTTCAAGTGTTTCGTCCATATCAACGAAACCTCCCGGCAATGCCCATTTATCCTGAAAAGGCGGATTTCCCCGTTGGATAAGAAGAATATTCCACGTTTCATTTTTCTTAAAATAAACTGCACAATCAACTGTAACTGCAGGATGGGGATATTCGTAAGTATATGGCATACTTTAGTGTAATTAAGATTTAAGATTAATTTTAAAAATAAAAAATCGTAACGCTTGTCTGATAGTAAGCAGGAAACGCAGATTTCGCAAATGCGGGGATAAAAATACAGTTTTTTTTAGTTTTAAATTTTTTTAATTACTTTTAGTAATGAATGAATAAATAATTCGTTTACGAAATATATCCGGAATAATAATTAAATTTAGTTAATCAATAAATCCGCAATAAAATATATAAATAGCCGCGAAACTTGTCCGTATGGATGTGCGAATAACAATAAAATATAACTTATTTTCCTTAACCCAAATGAGTTAAGTAAAATTCGCTATATTAGCGTCTAACAAAAAAAACACTTACGGATTTTAAGTTAATAAAAAATTAGTATATTTGTATTTTAAAATTTTTACATTATTTGTTGTTAACCTTATTTTTCACCTTTTAAAATCAAAATTATTATGACTACATTATTAAATATCAAATTAAATGCAGATGTAAACTGGCAGGATAAAACCATCTTGATTGTTGAAGATGTAATTTCAAATTATGACTATCTTAGATTAACTCTTGAAAAAACTAAAGCCAAAATATTACATGCTGAAAACGGACTGGTAGCTGTTGAAATGTGCAAAAAAGATAAAAATATAGATGTTGTACTGATGGATCTTCATCTTCCTGTAATGAGCGGTTTTGCTGCAACCAGGGAAATAAAAAAATGTTGTAAAAACATTACCGTTATTGCTCAAACGGCATTTGTTCTGGCAAACGAAAGAAAGAAGAGTTTTGAATCCGGTTGTGATGAATACATCCCAAAACCCATAAGGCCGAATGAACTTATCCTTAAAATAAAAAACTGCCTTATAAAAGCCGGAAAGAAGGCTTAGTAAAAAATAAGTTCTAAGAATTAATATAATGGTAAAACAAAAACGAGTACCTAAATTTTACGGGTTCAGGGTTTATTTCACTTCAACATTACTTTATTTCTTGCTTGTTATGCCATTTGCCGCGTTTCTGTTTTTGCAAAATTTACCATACCTTCAAGAGAAAAAAAACCTTCTGCTTTCGGATAACCGGAATAATGAAAATATTGAAACAAATAAAAATCCGGCAGAAAGCATGTCTTCAGAAAACCAGCAAAATGATTCGGTTCAAAATAATACTTTTACAATAAACATCGGTTCTGGGGGTGAAGAGAATACAGATACTACCCGTGAGGATAATCTGATAAGCAATTCATTATCTTTTCTGATCAAATGTTTGGCAGTCAGCTTCATTATCGGTTTCATTTTCAATCTTCCTTTTAAACGATATTTCAGGCGAAAACGAAAACGGAAACGTGTCTCCGATAGGTTGTTTTCATTTTGTAAAAAATACCTTTTGATATCTCCGTGGATTAATGTCGGAATACTCGGTATTTCTTATATTGCATCTCTCATTAATATGGTTGTAATAATTTATTCTACTTTTTCTGAAAATTACGATAGTAGCGAAATACTATTTACAAGATATTTTTTTATTTCGCTATTTTCTTCACTTTTAACAATACTTTTTGTTTATTTCTGGGAAAAACACAGGGTACATATTAAGTATATCGATTTTTTGTACTCGAAAAAAGAATTACGAAAGAGGGTTTTCAAAATGAGGGTGGGCCGTATAAAAAACCGGTTCTGGATTTCGAATGCGATGACAACCTTATTGCCTTTATCAATCGTAATTATATATCTTATCTTTAGCCTTACACAGATAAATGATCTTAACCTGACTGAACTGAATAAGGACCATCAGAAAATACTTTTCGGGAATTACCCGGAACTCTTTAAAACCATGAACCTTGCCGAAGATTTCGGAGATTTAGCTTTTGTAAATGCAATAGATAGTCTCATCATGTTTATCGGAATCGGTGTAGGCATTTTTGTTTCATTAATTTATCTTTTACTTTTTGTAAAATGGACTACACAGGATATTGTTCAACCGTTAAAAGAGTTGCTTTACAACATGCAGAAAACCGGGGAAGGCAAAACCGTACACTATTCTGTTGTTCGCAACAATGATGAGATAGGAGAACTTACCGAAGGCTATAATGAAATGACGAAAAAAATTGAGGATCATATCAGCAATATTTCGAAGCTAAACGAAGCATATTATCGTTTTGTTCCCCGCCAGTTTCTTGAGTTTCTCGAAAAAGAAAGTATTACCGATGTTTCTCTTGGCGACCAGATTCAGAAGGAAATGTCGATTTTGTTTACCGATATTCGGGATTTTACTTCACTTTCGGAGGAAATGACCCCAAAGGAAAATTTCGATTTTCTAAATGAATACCTTAGCGCTATGGAGCCGGTAATATCCAGAAACAAAGGATTTATAGATAAATATATCGGCGATTCCATAATGGCTCTTTTTGTCGGTAAAGTTGAAAATGCTATCGATGCAGCTATTGAGATGCGTTCATCTCTCGCCGATTTTAATCTTCAGAGAAAACTCGAAAGCAAAATTTCTATAAACAGTGGTATTGGAATTCATACAGGAAACCTAATGCTTGGAATTGTCGGGGGTCATAGCAGGATGGACGGAACTGTGGTATCTGATGCGGTTAATCTTGCCTCAAGAATCGAAGGGCTTACAAAAATTTACAGAACTTCTATCATTATCAGTCAGGATACTTTAATTCAGTTGCAAGATCCGGGACGTTATAATTACCGCTTTTTGGATGTTGTTAAAGTTAAAGGAAAAAAAGAAGCTGTTTATATTTTCGAAATACTCGATGGAGAACCGAAAGATATTAAAACCCTTAAAATTGAAACCAAGCTTGATTTCGGGAAAGGTCTTCAGTTATATAAAAATAAAGAATTTGATAATGCGCTCAAGATTTTTAAAAGTATTAATAAGATAAATCCCGACGATCAGGCTGCTTCTTTATATATTGCCCGATGTAAAAATATACTTGAATTTGGTGTTCCCGAAAATTGGGATGGCGTTGAAACTATCAAGTATCAATATTAATTCCTGTTTACATTATTAAGATCGGCGAAAGCTTGTTCCAATCTTTTAATAATAGATAACTCGCCTTCACGTAACCATTTTCTCGGGTCGTAATATTTTTTATTAGGAACATCTTCACCTTCAGGATTTCCAATTTGTCCCTGCAGATAATCGTGGTATTTCACGGTATAGTTTTTAACACCTTCCCACATTGCCCACTGAGTATCGGTATCAATATTCATTTTAATAACGCCATAACTCATTGCTTCTTCAATTTTTTCTCTTGGAGATCCCGAGCCACCATGGAAAACAAAATTAACCGGATTTGGCCCTGTGTCAAATTTATCCTGAATATATTTTTGTGAATTACGAAGAATCACAGGTTCGAGTTTTACATTGCCGGGTTTATAAACACCATGAACATTCCCGAAAGCTGCTGCAATTGTAAATCTGTTACTGATTTTTGATAGTTCCTCATAAGCATAAGCAACTTCTTCGGGTTGAGTATAAAGTCGCGAACTATCAACTCCTGTTTTATCAATTCCGTCTTCTTCACCGCCCGTAATTCCAAGCTCAATTTCCAAAGTCATATCAATTTTGCTCATCCGTTCAAGATATTTTTTAGAAATTTCAATATTTTCTTCAATCGGTTCTTCCGAAAGATCGAGCATGTGTGAACTGTACAATGGTTTACCATACATTGCAAAATATTTTTCACCGGCATCGAGCAGGCCGTCAATCCAGGGAAGTAATTTCTTGGCTGCATGATCGGTATGAACAATAACAGGCACTTCATAAAGTTTAGCAAGACTGTGAATATTTTCAGCGCCTGAAATGGCTCCGGCTATCGCTGCTTTTTGATTTTCGTTCGACAAACCTTTACCGGCATAAAATACAGCTCCGCCATTAGAAAACTGAATTATTACAGGAGAATTTGCTTTTCTTGTTGCTTCAAGTACAGCATTGACAGAATCTGTACCAATAACATTTATTGCCGGAAGGGCAAATTTGTTCCTTCGTGCAATTGCAAAGATCTTCTGAACATCATCTCCGGTTACAACTCCCGGCTTTACTATTTTTAAAATTTTTTCATTCATAATTTTTTAATTTTTAAATTCCGTACAAAAATAATTAATGATTTATTATCGTGATAAAAAATATTTATATATTTGCAGCCCGAATTATTATTCTAATAATCAAAACATTAATATACGAATAATGACAAAAGCAGAAATTGTAGTAGAAATTTCAAACAAAACAGGAATTGAAAAAGTAGCCGTTCAGGCAGTTGTAGAAACATTGATGGAAACCATTAAGAACGCGATGGTCGATGGTGAAAACGTTTATCTGAGAAGCTTTGGCAGCTTTATTCTTAAGAAAAGAGCTGAGAAAACCGGAAGAAATATTTCAAAAAACACCACTATTAAAATTCCGGCTCACTATATTCCATCGTTCAAACCGGCTAGATCGTTTTTAAATGATGTTAAAGAAAATGTACCTGTTAAATAATTGTAACGTAATAAATTATGCCAAGCGGAAAAAAAAGAAAAAGACATAAGATGGCAACTCACAAACGTAAAAAACGTTTGAGAAAAAACAGACACAAGAAAAAATAATTTTTTGAGGTAATTTTTAAATTATCATCAGGTTTTTTTTCAAAATCATCAGTCTTTATGTAATTAATAAATCAGAAAAGTGTGGACAGAGAATTAATAATAGATTCAAATTCCAAAGGGGTGTATATTGCATTGCTCGAGGATAAATACCTTGTAGAATTACATAAAGAAAAAAATGATAAAAAATATACTGTTGGAGATGTATATCTTGGGAAAATAAAAAAAATTCTGCCGGGCCTTAATGCATCTTTTATCGATGTGGGATACGAAAAAGATGCATTCCTTCATTATCTTGATCTTGGCCCCCAGATACGTTCGCTGAACAAATTCACCAAATTGGCAATTGAAGGTAAAATCAGCCATTTGCCGCTAAGTAAATTCAAACTCGAAAAAGAGATTGAAAAAACCGGAAAAATTTCCGAAGTTCTTTCGGTTAATCAACAAATCCTTGTTCAAATTGCAAAAGAGCCAATTTCGACAAAAGGACCCCGGGTTTATTCCGAAATATCATTTGCAGGAAGGTATCTTGTTCTTGTACCATTTGCCGATCGTATCTCCATTTCACAGAAGATCAAAAGTCTTGAGGAAAGAAAACGGTTGAAAAGACTCCTGAAAAGTATCAAGCCAAATAATTTTGGCGTAATAATTCGTACTGCCGCCGAAAATAAACTTGTTGCAGATTTAGATGCCGACTTGAATAATTTAGTAAAAAAATGGGATTTAATTTCAGGAAAGCTATATAAAGCCGAGCCGCCTCAAAAAATCATCAGCGAACTCGATAAGACTTCTGCAATGTTGCGCGACCTGATGAATAAATCTTTTAATAATATTTATACCAACGATTCATCGCTGGCCAATGAGATTAGAAATTTTATCAGGAAGATTGAACCTGAAAAAGCTGGTATAGTAAAATTTTACAACGGCAACAAACCCATTTTTGACCAATTTGGAATCGACAAACAGATAAAAAATTCATTTGGAAAGATTGTTACCATCAAAAGCGGAGTGTATCTTATTATAGAACATACCGAAGCTATGCATGCAATAGATGTAAACTCAGGACACAAAGTAAACAGTAGTATGAGCCAGGAAAGCAACTCGTTGGAAGTAAATCTTGAAGCGGCCGTTGAAATTGCTCGTCAACTGAGACTACGTGACATGGGAGGGATTATTGTTGTTGATTTCATCGATATGACTAACCCATCCCACAGACGTCAGCTTTTTCAAAAGCTTAAAGAAGAGATGGAAAAAGACCATGCAAAACATGTCATTCTCCCGCCAAGTAAATTTGGGCTCATTCAAATTACACGTCAACGCGTAAGACCGGAAATGAGTATTCAAATCCTGGAAAAATGCCCGGTTTGCGATGGCTCCGGCCAAATAAAACCAACGATACTTTTAATTGATGAAATTGAAAATAATATCAGGTATCTAATCCGGGACCAGAACGAGAAAAACCTGACAATTACTGTTCATCCTTTCGTTTATGCTTACTTTAAAAAAGGCTGTCCCTCTCTTTTAATGAAATGGATGATGCGCTACAAAAGAATTATTAAAATAAAACCATCTTCCTCACTTCATTTTCTTGAATATCATTTTTTCAATAAAAGTAATGATGAAATAAAGATATAAAAACTCAAATAATAAATCTAATTTTTTAATGTATGGATATTGTTGTTAGCGGCATACGCCCGACGGGAAATCTGCATCTTGGAAATTATTTTGGCGCAATCAGGAATTTTGTCAAAATGCAGCATGAAAATAATTGTTATTTTTTTATTGCAGATTATCATTCATTGACCACACACCCAACTCCCGAGAATCTTCATGACAATGTAAAACAAGTGCTTGTGGAATATCTTGCTTCGGGTATCGACCCCGAAAAAGCAACTCTCTATATTCAAAGTGACCTGCCCGAAACGGCTGAACTTTACCTGCTTCTAAATATGAATGCTTATTTGGGCGAGCTTGAGAGAGTTACATCATTTAAGGAAAAAATTAGAAAACAACCCAATAACATAAATGCCGGCTTACTGACCTATCCTACTCTCATGGCTGCGGATATTATTATTCATAAAGCTGCAAAAGTGCCGGTGGGAAAAGACCAGGAGCAGCATCTTGAAATGACCCGTACCTTTGCGCGACGTTTTAACCGTATGTATAATCATGATTTTTTTCCTGAACCGGTCGCATATAATTTCGGGGAAGACCTTATAAAAATTCCGGGTCTTGACGGCAGCGGAAAAATGGGAAAATCCGAAGGAGAGGGTAATGCCATTTTCCTGGCTGATGATCCGAAAGTTATAAAAAAGAAGGTGATGAAAGCCGTTACCGACCCCGGCCCCACCGAACCAAACCAGGTTAAATCCGAACCAATTGAAAATCTCTTTACCTTAATGAAGGCCGTTTCCAGCCGCGACACTATTGAATACTTTGATGAACAGTACAACAACTGCAAGATCAGGTACGGCGATATGAAAAAACAACTGGCAGAAGACATTTCAAAGTTCACTAAACCATTAAGGGAAAAAATTAAAGAGCTTTCGGCAAATGACGAATATTTATGTAATGTTGCCAGGATTGGCGCTGAAAAGGCTCACGAAAGCGGTGCAAAAACAATTAAAGAAGTAAGAGAAATTATCGGATTTAGAAAATTTTAATTTTATTATTTACGAGTAAAATTTATTCCTCATGAGTTCCGGCAGATCTTCAAATAATTTTATCGACTGGTTGCTAAAACTAGGTGTTTTATTATTTGTTGGTTCGGTTTTTTATGAACTGGGTTTGGATATAGACTTTGAAAACGACTTCTGGTTTTTGACAGTCAGAATTATTTTAATTATTCTGTTCGTTGGTATTACCGGTCTTGTTTTTGTTCTCAGCCGGTCTAATTTCAACTTTATAGGCTTTTTACTTGTTTTTATCGGAAGCATTTATAAAATTTTGGAAATTCTTACCAACTTTCAAAATCTTGCAGATATTCCGGTATTCTTGCTGCTTATTATTATATCATTTTACTTTATATCAAAAACGAACAGAAGCAGGCACAGGTAAAACGCCGGCAGATAACCATTTTCTCCTTCATGAAAGCTTTCAGATATTTAGTTTTATTTATTATTTCTTCAGTTTTATTCTTTCTGATTTTTGCATGGTATTCAGGATTTTTCAAAAAGATTCGCGTCGAAGTAAAGGAAATCGGGCCATTTGTTGTGGTCTATGAGGATTATATTGGCGAATACAGTGAGACCGCTAAAATCCAGGACAGTATTTTTAATTTACTCTGGGAAGATGGGATTGAAAATTATAAGTCTTTTGGGATATTTTATGATGACCCGAAAGATACGGATATCGACAAATTAAGAAGCCGTATCGGGTGTGTGATTGAAAAAGAATACATTGATAGAATTAACAGAATGAAAAATAAATATAATGTGTTTTTAATAAAAAGAAAAAAAAGTGCTGTCATTGTTTTTCCTTACAAAAATACATTTTCTGTTTATGCGGCTATTTACAAAGCCTATCCCAAACTCGAAAAATTCAGAAAAGAGAACGCTTATAAAAAAACCCCGATAATAGAAATTTACGACATTCCCAATACTATAACTTATATATTACCTTTAAAGAAAGAATGACCAATGGCGCAAAATATTGACACTTCCATACAAAAAGAGAAAGCTGTAATAATCGGGCTGATTACCGGAAGGGAAAATGAAAACATGATACGGGAATATCTTGATGAACTGGCTTTTTTGGTGGAAACCGCAGGCGGAATACCTGTAAAAAGATTTACACAAAAGCTTGAAAAGCCTGATGTGAAAACATTTTTAGGTTCCGGAAAACTCGATGAGATCAGTGAATATATTAAAACTGCCGGTATCGACCTTGTTGTGTTTGACGATGAATTGAGCGGAACACAATTGCGCAACATTGAGAAATTCCTTGATTGTAAAATACTTGACCGGAGTAATCTTATTCTTGACATTTTTGCCAGCCGGGCACGGACGGCACACGCCAAAACACAGGTAGAACTTGCCCAGTATGAATATCTGCTTCCAAGACTTACACGTATGTGGACTCACCTTGAGCGTCAGCGCGGGGGTATCGGCCTTCGGGGTCCTGGTGAAACAGAAATAGAAACAGACCGACGTATAATTCGCGATAAAATTGCTTTGCTCAGAAAAAAACTGGTTCAGATTGACAAACAAAAAGCCACACAACGGAAAAGCAGGGGAAACATGATAAGAGTCGCATTAGTCGGATATACCAATGTTGGCAAGTCAACGATTATGAACCAGTTGAGTAAGTCGGAAATTTTTGCCGAGAACAAGTTATTTGCAACTCTTGATACTACGGTCAGGAAAGTTGTAATCGAAAATTTGCCTTTTTTGTTATCGGATACTGTTGGATTCATCCGCAAATTACCTCACGATTTGATTGAATCTTTTAAATCAACTCTTGATGAAGTTCGTGAAGCAGATATTCTTTTGCATGTTGTGGATATTTCTCATCCCGGCTTCGAAGAACATATCAACGTTGTAAACGAAACCCTGCTGGAAATTGATGCTAAAGACAAACCTGTGATTTCGGTTTTTAATAAAATTGACGCTTACACTTTTATTGAAAAAGAAGCGGATGATCTTACTCCCTTTTCGCAAAAAAATTTCACGCTTGACGATCTGAAAAAATCATGGATGGCAAAAAATAATAATCCCTCCGTGTTTATCTCTGCAACTCGGAAACAAAACTGGGATTATTTAAAAGTCTTACTCTACAAGGAAGTAAGAAAAATTCATATACGGCGTTATCCGTACAACGATTTTTTGTATTAAGCACTTATGGTGAAAAACATCAAAAAACATAGCGCCATAAACGGCAAGTTACATGTTATTCAGCAATCGCTTACTAATTGTGGATTTGCAAAATAACATTCAATAAGCAACATACAATAATCAATAAACAAGTAAAAAATGAAAAAATTTGATTTAGAAGATAGATTTAAGGAAACCATTAATTCCAAATACAAAGAAATTAGCTCCAATTATGAAAGAAACGGAAGAGTTGATAGCTATAATTTATAAAAGCATTGAAACTACGAATTCGAATATGCAGAAATAATGAAAATCCATCCACCCGTACGGGCGGACTCCTTTTGGTTGTTGAATGTTAAGTGTTGAATATTGAGTGTTGAATGTTGAATCAATCGCTTACTAATTGTGGATTTGCAAAATAACATTCAATAAGCAACATACAAT
>CBDUSJ010000032.1:0-11790 GCA_965369845.1 uncultured bacterium
GTATTTCTCAACTTTTTGTAAGCATAAGAAGTGTTGAGAATATGAAGATAATCTTCAACCCCCGCTTCGATAGTCGGATATGACTTTACAAAGAATTTTGCATCACTCAGCCCGGAAGGCGGAACGCCACAACCGGGTTTGTAGCAATGGACGCCAAAATAATTATTAATTTCACGGGCAAATTTCGACTTACCCCACCCCGACTCAACAATGGCCTGCGCCATAACAAGTTTGTCGGGAATAATATCGACATAGTAGAGCAGAGAATCAATTCTTTTTAAAAATTCATTCCTGGAAAAATCCGAATTAAAAAAATTATCACCTAAATAATAATTAGCAGTAATCTTGTTTAGCCATGGTAATTTATCGTCACTGCTCATTACATTTCTGTACCGTCTTTTCAGATTTAAAATTTTTTGCCTGACACAGAGTATTTTCTGATTTGCATCTGCAGACCCCGGATAGAATGAGACAATGAAATTTTTCTGTTTTTTATCAAGATTTTTAACAGTGGCTATTTCATCTTTATTAATCTTTTTGTCTGCGCCGGATTTACAGGATGTAACAATTAGAATCAAAGCAGCTAATAAAAAGAAGAAACATTTTTTCATAATCATAAATTTTAATTTTGAAACATATTTTTTTCAGAATTCATTATCAATACGCCGTCAAAGATAATTAATTTAAAATATCATAAATTAATATTATTTATTTAACAAAAAGAGTTATCTTTGTTGAAGAGCAAATATTTGTTTTATCAAATTCAATCAAATTTGTTTATAAGAGAAATTTTTAATGGAAGTCAAAGAAAGAAATACAGAACTTGATGCATTAGCCAGTTTGCTTGATGAGCCTGATGAAAACATTTACAGCCGGGTTAAGGAAAAAATATTTTCTTATGGTTCCGAGGCAATTCCTGTTTTAGAAAACGCATGGGATAATTCGATTGATGAAAAAATTAATACACGAATTACAGGCATAATAAATGAGATACATCTTGAAACAGTATTTGTTGAACTCAAAAACTGGAAAACCAATTTCCCGGGAAACCTTTTAAAAGGTTTCCTCATTGTTGGAAAATACCATAACCCCACACTTGATGAAAAAAAGGTCGTTGAAAAATTAGGGCAAATAATTCAGGATGTTTGGCTCGAACTTAACAACAGGCTTACGCCGCTCGAAAAAGTTAAAGTTATCAATCATATTCTTTTTGATATTCACAAATTCAAAGCAAACAGATCAGACATATTATCACCTGATAATTTTTTTATAGATACATTATTTGAAAAGAAAAAAGGAAACCCGGTTTCTTTGGGGATTTTATATATAATTATTGCTCAGAGTTTAAAAATACCGGTTTATGGCGTAAACCTTCCGCAAAACTTTATCCTGGCATATACCGACAAATTTTATAAAACCCAAAAACCTGCAAAAAGAAATGTCCGGTTTTATATGAATGCTTTTAACCGCGGAGCCGTTTTCACCATACGTGAGATTGATCTTTTTCTTAAACAGGCAAATCTCAAACCTGACGATTCATATTATTTGCCATGTGATAATATTACCATTATTTACAGGGTTTTAAACACTCTTTGCGTATCTTACGAAAATCTTGGAAAAACCGGCCGGGTAAAAGATATTAAGAAATTTTTAACTGCTCTGGAATTAGAAATTAGAAATTAGAAATTGGAAATCCATACGGACAAGTTTAGAAATTGGAATTATTATGTTTTTGTGTTATTGATTAACCCCGTATGATAATAACTTTGAATAATGATCTATCAACTAAATATTTAAGGGGGTAAACTCTTTTCATTTTTTTTCTAATTTCCAATTTCAGTGTTCTGTGAACAGATACCAAATTTCTTAATCAAGAGGTTTGTCTTCCAAACCATCAAGAATCATATTTTCAAAATCCGGAATATCATCCAAAAAAAAATATTTCTTTTTTTTATGGTCAATCCTGCAACAATAATGTTCAAAACCATTAGTAACAACAAGAAATTTTACTTTCAGAACAATATTATATCTTGCAACCTGGTCGAAAGCGTTCTGAGTGATTTTTACGTCAGGCGCTTTACACTCAACTACCATTAACGGATTTGCATTTCTGTTGAAAACAACAATATCGCTCCGCTTGTGTAATTTATACAGTTTTAATCCTTTCTCAATAATTACTAAAGTAGCCGGCACATTTTTAAAACAAATAAGATACTGAACAAAATTCTGCCTAACCCATTCTTCAGGAGTCAAAACAACATATTTTTTTCTAATGTTGTCAAATATTTCATTACGGCCTTCAACATTCCTTGTTCTAAAAGAAAATTCAGGAAGATTTAGTTTCAGCATAATATTGATATAAAAACTCAAAAGTAGAAATATCTGACATAATTCTACTAATTTTGTTTTTTTAAAAAATTTTGATAATACATGAAAACCAAAAAAGAAATTGTGGAAAACTGGTTGCCGCGATACACAGGCCTGCAGATAGATCAGTTTGGCGAATACATCCTGCTGACCAATTTTAACAAATATATTGACCTTTTTGCCCGATGGCATGATGTTCCTGTTTTGGGTAAGGAACGACCGATGCTAAACGCCACAGCCCAAAATATCACAATTTTAAATTTTGGTATGGGAAGCGCAAATGCCGCAACTATCATGGACTTGTTAAGTGCGGTAAAACCCAAGGCTGCCCTTTTTCTTGGGAAATGTGGCGGATTAAAGAAGAAAAATGATCTTGGCGACCTGATCCTGCCAATTGCCGCTATCAGGGGCGAAGGAACTTCAAACGACTATTTCCCGAGCGAGGTGCCGGCGCTTCCTGCATTTAGCCTACAAAAAGCTATTTCTACTACGATCAGGGATTATAAACGCGACTACTGGACAGGCACAGTTTATACTACTAACAGAAGAGTCTGGGAATATGATGAAAAATTTAAGAAACACTTGCAAAAAACACGTTCCATGGCTATCGACCTCGAAACTGCAACTATTTTTATTGTTGGTTTTGCTAATCATATCCCGACAGGTGCATTGCTTCTTGTTTCCGACCAACCGATGATTTCGTCAGGTATTAAAACCGAAGATAGCGATCAGCATGTTACTGAAAAATTTGTTGAAGAACATCTCAAAATCGGGATAGATTCGCTAAAACAATTAATCCATAACGGTTTAACAGTAAAACATCTAAGATTTTAACATTCAATAAACCGACCCATGGAATTTGATAGAATAATCGAAGATATTAAAAAGAAAATTTATTATCCGATATATTTTTTACACGGTGAAGAACCTTATTTTATTGATAAAATAAGCAAATTTATCGAAGAAAATATTTTGTCAGATTCTGACAAAGAATTTAACCAGTCGATAGTTTACGGGGGGGAAACAGATTGTGAAACTGTGGTATCGCTTGCCCGTCAGTATCCCATGATGGCCAACTACAGGGTTTTGATAGTAAGGGAAGCACAGAACCTGGATAAAAAAATTGAAGATAATATTTTTATAAATTCTTATGCGAAAAATCCCGTAGAAACCACCATTCTTGTTTTCGATTATAAATATAAAAAAATTGACGGCCGGGTAAAATTATCAAAAAATCTGTCGAAGACCGGAGTACTTTTTGAGTCGAAAAAATTGTACGATAGCTATATCCCCGACTGGATAAGCAATTTGCTTGAGAAAAAAGGCTACCGAATTTCGACAAGAGCAAAGTATATTCTTGCTGAAAACCTGGGCAATGACCTGAATAAAATTGAGAATGAAATAAACAAACTTGCCCTGAATGTTGATAAAAATTCGGAAATCACGCCTGAGCTGATCGAAAAAAATATCGGTATTAGCAAAGATTATAATGTATTTGAGCTTCAAAAAGTATTAGGAGAAAAAAATGTTTTTAAAGCTAACCGGATAATTCATTATTTCGCCTCAAACCCAAAAGAATACCCTGCAATTATGGTTATCGGGATATTATTTTCATATTTCAAAAAACTTTTTCATCTTCATTTTTTACCTAAAAATCTTGATAATAATAATATTGCCTCGATACTATCGGTAAATAAATATTTTGTGAATGAATACAAATCGGCAGCCAGAAAATACACCCCGGCTAAATTGAGACAAATAATTTCTCTATTAAGAAAATATGATTTAATAGCTAAAGGTGTTGAGAGCGCTCCGATAAAAGATGGAGAAATATTAAAAGAATTAATTTTCAAAATACTACATTAAATAAATTTTACTTTTTATAATCTAAATCTTTTTATTATGAAAAAACTTGTGTTCTTTACTTTGTTGCTGATCTCAAACTGGATTATTGCCCAAGCTCCACAGGCTTTTAATTACCAAACCGTAGTGAGGGATGTTGACGGATTAGTTTTAGCCGGCCAGGCTGTGCATTTTAAAATCAGCATTTTAAAAAACGAACCTAATGGTGAAATTGTTTATTCGGAAATCCACCTTGATACAACAAATCAGTTTGGAATTGTAAACCTGAACATCGGGCAGGGCAATCCGGTAATTGGCAATTTTTCTTTGATAGAATTGGAAGAAGGTGCGTATTTTTTGCAAACAGAGGTTGATCTTTCAGGAACAGGAGCGTATCAGTTTATGGGAGTTTCCCAGATACTCAGTGTTCCTTACGCCTTGTATGCACAAAGTTCAGGATTGAAAAACCTACCGGCATTGTCGCAAAGCCAGATTGATACACTCAACGCTACGGCGGGAATGGTTGTTCTGAATACCACCACCCAATGCCTGAATTATTTTACCTGCACCGGTTGGATGGAAATGTGCGGTGAATGTACACCCCAGCCAACAACCGCTAATGCCGGGCCCGACCAGACCATCATCGGAACGGAAACTTTGCTTGAGGGCAACGTCCCGGAATTTGGCGCTGGATTGTGGGCAATTACAGTCGGAACCGGCGGGTCGATTGCCGAGCCTGTAAACCCCGGCAGCATTTTTACCGGCATTCAGGGCAACAGTTACAACTTATCATGGACAATTTCAAACAATTGCGGGAGTAGTTCAGATGATGTTACAATCCACTTCGTAAACGAACTACCACCTGCGGTTGAAGGACTGATATTTGCTCCTTACGTAGATTGTACGCTTTGGCCAAATTTTGAGATACAGAATGTTGAAGAAACAGGCATTTGCTTATACACCTGCGCGTTTATTGTTGACAATGAATTTGAAACCGGAGCAAACCCGTGTTGGGGAGGTTTTTCCACGCTCGTCATGGATTATTACCAGGAAAAAATCGCGGCTTTGAGAGATCTGGGTGGCGATGTGATAATGTCGTTTGGCGGGGCTAATGGTATCACGCTGGCTTATGCTGCCGCTGATGAATTTGAGTTGCGGGATGCTTACAAAACCGTTATTGACGCTTACAGCCTGAACAGTATTGATTTTGATATTGAAGGTTTTTTTATTGCCGAGCCTCTGTCCATCGAACGACGTTCGAAGGCAATGAAACTAATTCAGGATGAATATCCTTTTCTGCAAATAAGCCTTACACTGCCCACCATGCCCGATGGGTTGACAGCCGATGGCCTGAACCTGGTACAAAATGCAATTGATCACGATGTGGATATTTTTTGTGTAAATGTTATGGCTATGGATTACGGCCCTTCGGGCATTGATATGGGTGATGCCGCTATTTCTGCCGGTGAGTCGCTGTTTAACCAGCTAAAAACCCTTTATCAAAATTCCGGCATTTACTACCCCGATTCGGTCATCTGGTCGAAAATAGGGATTACGCCGATGATTGGTGAAAATGATGTTCCGGGTGAAATATTTTATCTCGATGATGCAAGCGATCTGGCAATATGGGCCGCTGAACATAAAATCGGCAGACTCGCAATGTGGTCGGCCAACCGTGACAATGAATGCGAAAACCCTAACGATCCGCTGTATTCTTGCAGCCACATTCCACAGGAACCTTTTGAATTTTCGGGGATTTTTGGAGCAGTGGCAGTAAATCCTTGCGAACAGATAAAACATCCATGACCAAAGACAATTACGATTTTAGATTTTAGATTTTAGATTTAATTTGGACACACAAGGGGATGATTATTTTCAAAACTAAAAAATAATATTCGCGCATCCATCCACCCGTACGGGCGGACAAGTTTCGCTGTTAAAATTATAAACATAAGAAAAAATAAGTATTACAAGTAGATTTGTTTATAGAAGAAACTGATGCGGCCAAACCTGCAATCAGGATTTTTCAACATTCGGCTGAACAATTAATTCGGAATTATTCATTTCAAAAGCAATCAGATTTCCCATATCGTTTTTTCCCTTCAGGAAACAGCCGTTGTCCAAAGGAATAAAATTATATTTACTTTTGTTCAGACAAAGTTTAATAAAATCGAGGCTTACAGGAACATGGCCATGAATGACTTTTTTGTTCTGTATTTTTTCAGGATTCACCTCGAACGAACGTATCCAAAGCATTGCATGTTTGTCTTCAAACGGATTCTTCATAGTAAAATCAAAACCTGCATGAACTATAAAATATTTTTCCTCTTCAAAATAATATTCCAAATTTCTAATCCAGTTTATATATTTATCAGGAATATTTTTTACGTTTTTAACATTAAAATTCTTTAGAGTATTTTTTCCTCCGTGTTTTTTCCATTCTTCCAAAAATTTGTTTTTTTTGAAGAATTTTAATTTTTCTTTTTGAAGCATTGCCTGGTCGTACGAAAGAAGTAAATATTCCTCATGGTTTCCTTTAAGTTTTCTGACATTATACCCCTGTTCCTCAAGCGAAATTATATAATCAATCACCCCTTTACTGTCCGGCCCACGGTCGATATAATCGCCAACAAAATAGAGTAAATCATCATGGTCGGGCACAATCCTTTCTTCAATAATTGTTCTCAGGGTTTTGGCGCATCCATGAATATCCGAAATTACCCATTTTTTCATTAATTCGATGTTTGTTTTTATTTCAGTTTTTACTTCTTTGCCTGATCGGCTACCTGTTTCTGAAGTTTTTTAATTGTTTCGGGATCACCCAAAAACTCATCTTTTAGCAGATTTAATTCATCATCAAACTCAAAAACATAAGGAATTCCGGTTGGAATTTCAAACTTTATAATTTCATCATTTGACATTTTTTTCAGATATTTAACAATTCCTCTCAAACTGTTTCCATGGGCAGCGATTAAAATTTCATTATGTTTTTTCAGAGCAACGGAAACCTCATTTTCCCATAACGGAAACATACGGTCAATAGTCTCTTTGAGCGATTCCGTAGAGGGTATTTCTTCTGGTTTCAGTTCATGGTAACGAGGGTCGAATTTCGGATGCCGGTGATCATCTTCAGGAATCGGTTCGGGTTGAACGTCAAAGCTGCGTCGCCATTTTAAGACCTGATCAGCGCCATACTTTTTGGCTGTTTCAATTTTATTCAGACCCTGAAGATTTCCGTAATGTTTTTCGTTTAAACGCCAGCTTTTATAAACAGGGATCCACATTTGGTCCATCGTTTCCAGTGTAAGCCACAAGGTTTTAATTGCTCGTTTTAAATATGATGTGTAAGCAACTTCAAATTTGAATCCTTTTTCAGCTAATAGCCATCCCGCCTGCTTTGCTTCACATTCTCCTTTTTCCGACAGGGGAACATCAGTCCATCCTGAAAACTTTTTTTCTTTGTTCCATGTGCTTTCTCCATGACGTAATAATACTAGTTTTTTCATATTCAATTATTTAATGATATTCAAATCTAACCACATAAGTTTATACTCTTTAATGAATTATTTTATTGTATTTGATAATATTTTCTTGCAAAATTAACAAAATGAAACAACTATGACGGGTAAATTTTGACACACACGAGTATGATTAAATAATTTTTTTTTGCGGCTTTGCGCCTTTGCGTGAAATTTTAAACAGATGAAAATTAGAATCCGGTGCAGGAAAAACGATTACGGGAAAATAACTATTTTAGAGTTTGATAATTTTTGATACACAAACACACTTGTCAGAATAAATTTTTAACAGAAAAATACCACTGTTAAGATTGCCAGGATTGAAAGAGATACTGTTACGAGGTTTAAAATTTTGAGAAAAGACCAAATTTCCCGAAATGTCGTACATATCAATTTGCTTTATCCTTTGACCCGAAATATTGATTTTATCAGTAAACGGATTCGGATTTATGAATATTGGAAAATTATTTTCATTTTCCTCAACGCCAAGCGAAACGGTGTTATTTGCGGAAATTAGCCACCTGTCGGGATCAAACCTGACCGAATCAATCTCAAAATCAATAACAGCGGTAAAAGACTGCCCCGAAAATGTATTTTCAAAAACAATAGTTGTATCCGAATTTTCTCCGTAAAATCGTAAAGGTACAAGCATTTCAAAAAAATCAACCGATGTATGACTTGTGTTTTGTTGAATAATTATTTCAACTTCGGATGTATCACTATTATCAACCAGTATGTGATAAATGGGATACCCCTCGCCAAAGTACCAGTCGGCAAAAAATTGCGTAAGGTCTTTGCCGCCGGTAAGTTCAAAATGTGCTTTAAGCGCCTCCGTTGTTACAAAACCATAAGAAAGCAAAGGATCGTTCAGATAATTTCTGATAGCCTGAAAAAATGCATCGTCGCCAATCAGCCATCTGATCATGTGCAACAAATATGCTGCCTTATGATAAGAAAGCCGGGCATCGAAAATTCTTTCAACAGAGGTAGTATCTTCCACATAAACCGAACCGCCAGGCAGACTGGTAATTGCATTCACGGTATTTCTTTTCCAGATATCCCAGTAAAATCCGTTATACATATACTGGTATGAAAGTCCGGTACAATAAGTTGCAAAACCTTCATTCAGCCATATCTGATGCCAGCTTGCAAGTGTAACCATATCGCCAAACCACTGATGCCCTAATTCGTGTGAAATAATATCGTGACTCCAGCTACCCATAAAACTCATAGTTTGATGCTCCATACCGCCGCCCCAACTAAATTGTGCATGACCGTATTTTTCTTCAGCAAAAGGATAAGGAATAAACAAATCATTGAAAAGTTCCATTATTTCAACCGTTCTCTCGGTTTTCTGTCTTACAAATGCCGAATCTTCAGGAAAAACATAATTTAGGATCTGAAGTGAATCCCCGTTCATTGGCACATAAAATGAGAACTCACAATAATTCGTTACCGCAACAGCTATCAGGTAAACAGCAATTGGATATTTGTGTTTCCAATGAATTGTTTTTAAATTTCCGCTTTGTGTTTCCGAAATAAGAAGCCCGTTAGCAGCAACCTTGTATATTGCCGGAGTAGTAACAAAAATATCGACAGAATCAATCTTGTCTGTGAGTCCGTCTTTACATGGCCACCAGTCTTTTGCGCCGTAAGGTTCGGAGAGTGTCCAGATTACCGGGACGCCATTATGTTCTCCTTTCACGAAAGAACCGAAGCCAATACCCTGGGACGGTTCTCCCTGGTAATAAACCCTGATTGAATCCGTTTCATTAACACTTAACGAAACACCTAAATAAACTGTTAAAATATCATTTTCATCATGAACAAAGCTTACCTGCTCGTTTCTGAAAATTACAGAATCAACGGTCAGTTCGTGAGTAAGATCAAAACAAATCTGATTAAAATTTTCTTCAAGAGTATTAAAAATTGTTACAACATATCCCTTTATATAATACTCATCCGGATCGATAGTCCAGTGTAAGCTGTGGTATTTTATATCATAATTATTAGAAAATGAATTTCCTGATCTTTTGTGAAAATTAGCGAAAGCCCTTTTTTCACTTTCCGCAATTTGTTTTGTGTGGTCAATAAATTCAAAGTTTTGGGCAATTGCTAAGTTATAGAAAAACAGGGCAAAAACGATAAAGAATAGTGTGTGAGAAGTTTTCATTTTATACAATTAAGTCTGTTAGTTTAACTTGATGTACTAATTATTTTCTCACAAAATTAACAATTTCTAATGCTTTAGCACAAATTATTCAACAAATTATCGACTTTCTATTATTTCTACTTTCGTAAATCAACTCATTCGTTTTATAATATTTCATAATGTTTCTTTGTGCGGTAGTTGACATTTTATAATTTGCTCAATTTCCAGTTCTATGTTTTGTATCCTGGCTTTCTTCATCCCATACACACACTTGAACAACATGTATTAATGCTTCAAGCCGGCCTTTTGTCATTTTTCGGACACGCACATTCCCGGGCTATCTGACAAGTTAATCCTTCAGTATTCCATCGTGAATTGGAAATAACATGTTATAAGGATTCATAGTTGCTCTCTTTTACTTCTTCGGTCATTTTTTCAATGTTTCTTTTGCCTCGGTCTGCCATGAAAAGTCCTTGAAGATATTCATATATTTTGTCTTTTACCGTTTTCCTTCCAACTAGAAAAGTTCTGATAAACTCTTTATGAAATCTTGCTAAATCATCTGATAATGAATGAATTATGCGCCGTAACCCGCTCTTTGCAACTGCCAGATATTCAGGTGGTTTCGAAATTTTGCGTTTTACTTAACATCTTGATAATTATATTATTACAATTTTGATTGTAACGTCAAATATACAAATTATCAGGCGTCTAATCAAATTTTTTATAAATAATTTTTAATTTACCAAAGTAGAAGTAAGTTTGCAAATAAATTAGTGATACTATTTTATAAATTATTATTAAAAATGAAAAAAATCAAAAAACCAATTCTATTTCTTACAACAGGAATATTATTCTTAATCCTGCCAAGCATGGCACAGGTTAAATTCGACAAAGACTGGACATTGCGAAAAGATATGCCTGTATTTTTAAATCCTGAAAACAAATCGGTTCAGGCAAATATTTATCAAAATGATAAAAAAGTCCGACTGGCTTTTGTGCTGTCTGAAAAATCGAATGCAAAAAGTGTAAAATGTAAATCAGTTTTGACCCGATGTATTTTTTTGTTATGGGCAAGCCGGTTTTGATTAATGCCAAAAGAGAAATATAAATGTTCGAGCAAATAAAGAAAAGATTCTAAATGACACAAAAAGAAATAGAAATAACTAAAAATCAAGAAAATATTTTATCCGCAATAAACGAAAACAGCAAAATAACCTATCTGGAAATAAGTAAAAAAACAGGAATAGGAATAACTACCATAAATAATAATCTTCAAAAATTAAAAGATTTGAATATCATAAAAAGAGTAGGCGAAAGCAGATCAGGTTTTTGGGAAATTAACACTAAAATTTAGAAGTGGTTTAATAAGTGGTTTAATAACAGAATTAAAACAATAAAGCATTTATTTGAAAAACAGTTAATTATAGATATTATGATAATAAAGTGGCTTAATAAGTAGTTTGAAAAATAATTATAATGCAATCCCTGTATTAGCAAATAAACACTCAATTTTAAAACAAAAGTGGGTTAAGGGGGGGGTGAAAATAGAATATGCTCAAAAATATTACGCTTGATTAACAGATGTTTATGAAATATTTTAGAATGATAGTGGGGGTAAGGATGGGGTAAACCCCAAAGGGAAAATGAAAAACTGATGAAAACATTAAATAATAAAAAGTATGAAAAAAACATTAAAACCAATTCTATTCCTATTATCAGGAATATTATTCTTCACCCTGCCAAGTACGGCACAGGTTAAATTCGACAAAGATTGGACTTTGCGAAAAGATATGCCGGTATTTTCAAATCCTGAAAACAAATCGGTTCATGCAAATATTTATCAAAATGGCGATAAAATACGGCTGACTTTTGTGCTGTCAAAAAAATCAAATGCTAAAAGTGTAAAAT
>CBDUSJ010000033.1:0-11743 GCA_965369845.1 uncultured bacterium
TGTCATAATAATGCAAGGTATTTTTTGTAGAAGCAGTGGATTTGAATTAACAATATTGCGGTTATTACTATGAGTATTTAGATAGATCTTGTTTTGTCTGGTCGACATCTTATTACAAACACAAATAAATTTTTTATTCAATCGGCAAATAAAACGACCCACTCACAATTGAGAAAAATAAAGCAATTGAAATAATTGAAGCAAAGAGGAAAAAGGATCGTGAAAAAATTATCAAAGTATTTGAGGCAGATAAAGATGTTCAGGTACTTAATGGCAGGTGGGGTGCTTATATCTCGGTTAACAAAATAAATTACAGAATACCGAAAAATACTGATGCTTCAAAACTAAGTCTTGATGAATGCAGAAAAATAATTGAGTCAGCCGGTAAGAAAAAAAATTCTAAAACAACAATTTCAGGCAGAAAACCAAGCAGAGCAAAATCGAAAAAATAATAAAAACAGAAAAGGCAACCTACCAATATATAAGTTGCACTCTGTAATGGTTTTTGATAAATATTATTTTGAGGTGCTGGGTAAGATGTTAAAAATCAACAAAGATTAAGAAAAAAGTTCCCCCAGTTTTTGTATGCTTATGAATATCAAAGATTTGGTAATGTAAAAAAAACGTTAGAAGACAGCCATTTTATGAAATATTTGGACATTTTTCATATACGCATCAAAGCAGTTTACAATCTTTTAAAGATTTCAAAAAAACCTTATTCAATCTTTTCAACCTTAGTAGAAATATTAAAAAATTACTTCCCTAAACCTTATTACCTTATTTTCAGTATGTTTAATAAGGTAATAAGGTTTGTAATCCAGATGAATAATGCTTTCTACTAAGGTTTATTGAAAAGAAATAAGGTTTTTATTATCATAAATAATGTAAACCGATAAATGAAAAATGCCAATATTTGAGTGAATCTAAAATAAGTTATAGTTTATATGAAATTGTAAACCCCACATTTAAAAAACAATACAAAAACTGGGGGAGCTTTTTTTTGCAAAACATCAATTTTTAACATCTTATGGGGGTATTTTAATCAAAGTGTATTTATTATACCTTTGAGCAACACTGCCCCGCTTACTATCGACATCTCAATGAAAAAAGCAATCATTATTATTCTGAAATTTCTACTTCATACTTCTTTCCAAAATCCATAAGAACTAACTTCGTGTCGTAAGGTTAATAAGGTTTGTGAGGTGGTCGTCATATTTTTTTACTAAGGTTTATGTTTTTTGTAAAAATAAGGTTGCAAATAATGTTTTGGGAATATACAGCAATCCAATAATAGCATTTTATTCTATTAATAAAACCTTATCTCCAAACCATTAACCTTAATAAAAAATAATTATAAACATGGCCTAAAACCTTATTACCTTATTTTTTTCCAGGTTTTGTTGATAATGTTGAATAAACAAGTCGTATTCTTCTGTAAAACTCATTTTTTTGTGATGTTCAGGCTGATTGAGTATGTATTTGCATACTTTATCAACATCTGATTTTGAAACGGAAAATGCTGAGGCTGATTGTTGCCATGCGAAATTATCCCTGGCAAGCTTGTTTGCATTGATAAAGCGTTCGGAACTATCCGCAATAATAGTAGCTAATTCGATTTCCGAAATATCAGGTGAACGAGAAACAAGAAAATGTATATGCTCGGGATTGGCATAAATAGCGTATAATTTTGATAAATTGTTGTTTACAATCCCTGTAATATATTTTTCAATTCGAGTTCTGTTTTTTTCTGATATAACAGGTGCGCGATGTAATGTTGAGAAAACAAAATGGGTATAAAGGTTATTATATTCGATTTTCATACAAAGAATGTTTTATAATAGTCTATTGTTAAAGATAGCTTTCATTTCATTTCCAGCACATCAAAATAGTATTTAGCCATAGTTTTGATAAATCAATTATTCGAATGCTTTTTCAAATTCATCATCGAAACGTTTATTAACAATATCACAACCATGATTGAACATTCGATTGTAATTATCGTGAACAGTAATTTTGAAAGTAAACTTCTGACTGCTTTTAACATTACCGGGAGGTAACAAGCCAAATGCTTCCCACAAAGCTTCTTCCATGTTCCAAATGCTGGTAAGGCCGAATTTTGCCATAAGGTCGATTAGTTGCTCGTGAGAATTTTTTGCAAGCGGCGAATCTTTTTGTTTTTCAAATTTCCGGATATATTTTTGTGTATTCGTAAAACTGCCGCCAATTTCGAACGGAAGCGAAGCCGGTAAGATCAGGTCGGCACGTTTGGCTGTTTCTGTCATAAAGTAATCCTGTACCATAACAAAATCCGATTTGGCAAACCATTTTTTTACTTCATCATTTTTTACTGCACATCCGAGCGGGTCTTCTCCAAAAATGAAAATATTTTTCAGTTTACCTTCTTTCAACAATTTATAAAGACTGTTGATTTTTACCGGTAAGTCGCTAACATTCCATTTGTTTTTCATTTTCTGAACGATCTGTCCATCTTCAATTTTCTGAAATCCGGGGCCGGCAAGATGAAAAACGCCCATATCAATAATTCCCTGTGAATTGTTTTTTTCTTTAAGAGAGATGAGCCCCTGGGCTGTTTTACCAAACTTTCCTGTAATTATTGCAAGGTTGAACAACTCAACACACACATTGGACGAAAGCTCCTTTTCTGCAAAAATCAATACCGGATTAAGTTCTTTGTTAAAATTCTTTGCAAAACCGGCAAGTGTGTCAATACACCCAACTCCCGATTTTTCCAATAACTCATCGAAATTGTTTCCGAGTAGATTTTCTTTATATTCTTCAAAATTTTCCGAGCGGTCGTTGATGAACATCTGATTTTGTAAACCGCCGGATAGCAGGAAATAATTTACAGCCTTAAAGAAATAATAATAAGATTTAATCTTCAGGATATTGTCAACTTTATGATCCATCGTACTTTTATCATTTTCAGTTATCATCTCAACAGGCACATTAAACCTGTTTCGCGCATTGAAAACCATAAAATTCACAAGCGGATTATCCATGTTCAATCCCGAGCCGACAACATAAATTTTACTGGTATTCCTGATTTGATCGAATGGCATGTTTGCTGTTGAATTCAGGCCGTAGCCAATTCCTCTGCCGAGATAGTGGAAACTGCAAACATTATTGGTTTTTGCGCCGGCTCTTGCCAACTTCTGTATCATAAAAAGTTCTTCATTCGTTAACCTGGCTCCTCCAAAAAAAGCGTTTTCATCGGGTTCAACAGATTTTATTTTCTTTACAATAATATTATATGCTTCCTCAAATTCAATTTCTTTAAATTCACTGTTGGTTTTGAGCAAAGGCTTCACTATTCTTGAAGGATCATTAAGGTAATGATAGCCGAATTTTGCCTGACGACTAATATAAGCGTCCTTGTTAATGTCGCACGTTCGTCCGGTTGCGCGCATGAAAAACCCGCCTTTATGATGCAGATTTAATTCAAAGCCTTCAGAGCCATAATTATCAATAATTTTTATTGTGTCGTATTGAACAGGGCCGGGTTTGAACGTAACATTTTCGGTTAATGCCCCTGTTGGGCAGGCGGAGATACACAATCCACAGGATTCACAATTTGTATTTTTTAACGAATTACCCATGCTTGGCGCAACATGAGTATTAAAGCCCCTGTCAACTAATCCGAGCGCATTTGCGCCAACTACCTCACTGCAAATTCTGACACAACGTGAACAGAGAATACATTTGTTGTTGTCAATTTCAATATAGGGATGTGAAAAATCCACTGAATACTCATTAAAATCACCTGTAAATCTATCCTGTTCTGCGCCATATTCGGTGCAATATTTTTTCAGGTCACAAGTGTAATATTCCGTACAACCACACTCAAGGCATCTTTGAGTTTCGTGCAATGCAACATTTTCATTTTTGTATCCTAATTCTACTTCATTAAAATTTAACCTTTTATCAGGGTCAAGTGTTGGCATTTCCTCACGCATTTGTTGCTGATATCTGCCTATGTAGTTTTTAGTATCCTGGGTTTTGAAGTTGTCTTTTTTACTGATAAATTCCTTTGCATCAGGAACAATAGGTTTTCTTGTCAGGTACTGATGGCAACTTCTTGAAGCAATTTTTGCTTGTGCAATTGCTTCGATTATTGTAGCTGGCCCTGTAACTCCATCTCCGGCGGCAAATACAGAAGGAATACCTGTTTGCAGAGTTTGCCTGTCGGCATCAATATCTCCCCAACGGTTTGCTGCAAGTTTTCCATTATCTGAATTATCATTAATGTCGTTAAGAAAATTAACTTCTGTTTTTTGGCCGATGGCAGCCAGGACGTAATCCACTTCAACATAGAACTCAGAACCTTCAATTGGGAGAGGCCTTCTACGTCCTGAAGCATCGGGTTTTCCTAATTCCATTTTAAGACAAGTTACCGATTTTACGGCTCCGTTTTCATTTTTATTAATTCCGATAGGATTTGTGAGTAAAAGAAATTCTACACCCTCAAGTTTTGATTCGTGAATTTCAATCGGGTTAGCGGGCATTTCCTTTTCGGTGCGACGGTAAATCACGAATACCTTCTTTGCGCCACATCTTACCGAAGTGCGGCAGCAGTCCATAGCTGTGTTACCACCACCAACGACAACGACGGTTTTGCCTTTTAGATTATACTTCTGGCCGGTAACTTCCATATTTCTAAGGAAGTCGATTCCGGAGAAAACATTTTCAGCATCTTCACCTTTACAGCCAATAAGAGTGCCTCTTTGAGAACCGATTGTAAGAATAACCGCATCATAGCGATTTTTCAATTCACGGTAGCTGAGATTATCACCAAGTTTATTATTGTAAAATATCCTTGTTCCGAGTTCGGTTACAGAATCAATTTCTTTTTGAATAAGATCATTTGGAAGGCGGTATTCAGGAATTCCATAACGAAGCCACCCGCCGGCTTTGGGTGAAGCTTCATAAATATCGCACTGATGTCCTTTTTGCTGAAGAAAATATGCAGATGATAAACCTCCCGGGCCAGCGCCGATTATTGCAATTCTTTTGCCTGTAGCATCAGCAATTTCGGGAACATAATGAACATTCGATTCAATATCCGTATCGGCGGCAAATCGTTTAAGATAGTCGATGCCAACACCGTAGCCTTCATCGAGTAAATTCCGGCGGCAGGCAGCCTCACATGGCCTTACACAAACTCTTCCGCAAATTGCCGGTAAAGGATTTACCTGCTTTATCAGTCCTATCGCTTCTTTATACAATCCTTTTTCGATAAATGAAATGTATCCCTGAACATCCACACCTGCAGGACATGCTTCTTTACAAGGAGCAACACAATCGGCATAATGGTTGCTGATGAGCAAGTCGAGGGCGGTTTTTCTTGCTCTCCGCACCCTTTCGTTGTCGGTTTCTATTTTCATTCCTTCGGCAATTTTAGTTGAACACGAAGGCTGTAAACCACGCATACCTTCAACTTCAACAACACAAACATAACAGGATGAATAAGGCTCAAGCCTTGGGTCGTTGCACAAAGTAGGAATGGAAATATTATGCCGGTTTGCAAGTTCAAGAATAGTCTCTCCCTGGATTCCGTTTACTATTTTACCGTTGAGTAATATATTCAGATTGTTGTTCATTTTTGTTCATCTTTTATTAAAACCGTTTTATTAAGAAAGAGTTATTGCATCAAATTTACATCTTAAATAACAATCGCCACATTTGATACAAATATTCTGATCGATAACGTGAGCTTGTTTTTTTTCACCGCTGATAGCGTTAACAGGGCATTTCCTGGCACAAATAGTACAGCCGGTACATTTGTCAGGATCTATTTCATAAGTTAAAAGATTTTTACAAACCTTAGCAGGACATTTCTTCTCGACAATATGTGCAATATATTCATCCCTGAAATATTTAAGTGTTGTCAAAACAGGGTTTGGAGCAGTCTGACCGAGGCCGCAAAGCGAATTATCCTTGATCTGGTAGGCCAGTTCTTCGAGTTTTTCTATATCGCCTTCTTTTCCTTCGCCTTTAGTTATTCTTGTTAGAATTTCGAGCATTCGTTTAGTGCCGATTCTGCAGAAGGTACATTTTCCGCAGCTTTCCTGTTGTGTAAAATTAAGGAAGAATTTTGCCACATCCACCATACAAGTGCTCTCATCCATAACAACCATCCCGCCCGATCCCATGATTGCGCCGGTCGCATTAACCGAATCGTAATCAACAATAGTATCTGCAAGATCGCTTGGGATACAACCCCCTGACGGACCACCCAACTGAACAGCCTTGAACTTTTTTCCATCGGGAATTCCACCGCCCAGCTTAAAAATAATATCTCTGATGCTCATCCCCATCGGGACTTCCACAAGGCCTGAATTATTTATTTTTCCCGCAAGGGCAAAAACTTTTGTTCCCTTGCTTTTTTCAGTGCCATATTTTGCGTAGGCTTCCGGCCCATAATATATTATCCACGGGATATTTGCCCATGTTTCAACATTATTGATGTTTGTAGGTTTTTTCCAAAGTCCCGATATTGCAGGGAAAGGAGGGCGTTTACGGGGCATTCCTCTTTCACCTTCCACAGAAGCTATCAGGGCTGTTTCCTCTCCACAAACAAAAGCTCCGGCGCCTTCTTTAACATTAATATCAAAACAGAAACCTTCGATGCCGAGGATATGGTCTCCAAGGTAGCCGCGGTTTCTTGCCTGTTCAATCGCAATGTTAAGACGTTTAATGGCAAGAGGATATTCGGCGCGGCAATAAATCACTCCACCGGTAGCGCCGATAGCATAAGCCCCGATTATCATTCCCTCGAGTATGGCATGGGGGTCGCCTTCGAGCAACGACCTGTCCATGAAAGCTCCGGGGTCGCCCTCGTCGGCATTACAAATAATGTATTTTTCTTTTGACACACTGCTACGGGCAAATCTCCATTTTATGCCTGTCGGGAATCCGCCTCCGCCACGGCCTCTCAAACCGGAATGAAGCACCATCCTGATAACTTCATCCGGTTTGATAACTTCACCGGCTATTTTTTTTATTGCCTCATAACCCAGATGTGCCTCATATTCTTCAATGGATTCAGGATCGATATACCCGCAGTGGCGTAAAGCTATTTTTACCTGGTATTTAAAAAACTCTTGATCTTTAGTTTCAAACAAATCGGTTTTTACAACATAATCTTTAACGGGTTCATTATTTATCACATGCTTTTTAAGTACTTCAACAGCCCTTTCTTCATCAACATTTCCATAAAGATACGAACCCGTTTTATCGATAATTTCGACCAGCGGCTCACGAAAACACATTCCGATACAACTTGTTTTCTTAAGTTCAAAATCTATATTTTCCGCTTCCCCAAATGCTTTTATCTTTTTGTAGGTTTTATTAGCGCCGGCAGCTATTCCACAGCTTCCGAGACCTACAATAACTTTTACTTTTTCCATATTAATTTCTTTTTGGCCAGCTATTCAATAATAAATTCCATCTATCCCGAACTATCGGTTCTGTTCTTTTTTCCTGATATTTTTAATTATTTTGACCGCCTTTGCTCCGGTAAGTTTTCCAAAAGTTTCTTCCCCAACCATCATAACCGGAGCTAAGGAACAACAACCAAGACACGCCACCGATTCGAGTGTAAAAAGCCTGTCGTCGGTAGTGCCGCCATCTTCAACGTTCAGAACTTCCTGCAATGCTTCGGTTATTTTGTTCGCATTTTGAACATGACAAGCAGTGCCATGACAAACTTTTATTATAATTTTTCCAACCGGCTGTAGCCTGAATTGTGCATAAAAGGTAGCCACTCCAAATATTTCGCTAAGCTCAAGTTCGGTTTCTTCGGATATTTTTTCGAAGGCAGCTTTCGGAATATATCCGAATATAGCTTGTGTGCCCTGTAATAAAGGTATCATGCCGCCCTTTTTTCCTTTATATTTATCAATAAGAACATCGATTTTTGAGAGATCGACAACATCCTGTTCCTGTACTGTTTCACCAGGTTTTATTCTCGCAATTCGCATCTTGAAAAATTTTAATTATTAATTTTTTTTTTCCTGATAGCTGATAATTTTTTGTGCATGTCATTTTCGGCAATTCTTCCCGCTCCCATAGCGAGAATAACCGTTGCCGATCCGGTAACTATATCACCGCCTGCATAAACAAATTCTTTTGAAGTTTCATTTGTTTCAGGATTAACTTCAACATATCCCCGTTTATTCAGCTTTATATCCGGCGTTGATTGGAAAATGATCGGGTTTGGTCCGTTTCCAATTGCAACAACAATCAAATCACATTCAAGAATAAAATTTGAATCTTCTATCGGAAGAGGCCTTCTACGACCACTCGAGTCCGGTTCACCAAGTTTCATATTGATACATTCCATTGCTTTTACCCTATTGTTATCTGTGCCGATGTATTTTACAGGGCTTGTCAGGAGTCTGAACCTGATACCTTCTTCTCCGGCATGATGAGTTTCCTCAGCCCTTGCAGGCAGCTCATGCCGCGACCGTCTGTAAACAATAGTAACTTCCGAGGCGCCGGTTCTTTTAGCTGTCCGGGCACAGTCCATCGCAACATTACCGCCGCCGATAACAGCAACTTTGTTTCCATGTGGCATTGGCGTGTCGTATTCAGGAAATTTATATGCTTTCATTAGATTCATCCGCGTGAGAAATTCGTTTGCCGAAAAAACATTCCCCAGACTTTCACCCTCTACTCCCATAAACCAGGGCAAACCAGCGCCAACACCAATATAAACTGCATCGAAATATTCAAGAAGTTCATCAACGGTTAGAATGTTGCCGATGACGTGATTGAGTTCGATGCGGACGCCCATTTTTTTCAAAAATTCGATCTCTGACTGGACGATTGATTTCGGAAGACGAAATTCCGGTATTCCATAAGTTAACACACCTCCCGATTCGTGAAGGGCTTCAAATATCGTAACCTCGTATCCTAACTGACGCATATCAGCCGCAACGGTCAATCCTCCCGGCCCGGAGCCGACAACAGCTATCTTTTGTCCGGTTGTTTCCTTTATCTGCGGTATCTTCACAAGATCCATCTTCCTTTCATAATCGGCAACAAATCTTTCCAAACGGCCAATGGCAACAGGTTCATCTTTAATGCCAAGAATACATTTTGCTTCGCACTGGCTTTCCTGTGGACAAACCCTTCCACAAATTGAAGGCAGAACATTTGTTTCCTTAATCTTCTTAACCGCAGCGTCAAATTTTTCCTCCGCAATAAGAGAAATAAAAGCCGGGATATCAATATTTACCGGGCATCCTTCAACGCATTTAGGTTTTTTACATTGTAAACATCTGCCCGCCTCTAACAGCGCAAGCTCGGTAGTATAACCATAAGGCACTTCCTGAAAATTATCAACCCTGAGTTTTTGATCTTGTTCGGGCATTTCCTGGCGCGGAATTTTAAGTTTTATCTTTTTTTCGTCTTCCTTACTAATCCCATGCCATTCGCAACCGTGTTTCAGACAAAAGTAAAATGGTATCAGTTTTGCATAAGCCGAAACAATAGCTTCCCCTACATCCGAACCACAATCGCCACATTTTACTTTATGATTTATTAGACTTTTTTTACACTGTGGGCAGATAAGATCGTCAAGAATTGCTCCCTCCTTTAATGGGATCGATGTTTTAATATCAAATACATCGAGGAAAGGGCTAAGCTTTACAACTAAATTTTCTTTTTTATAAACCGCATTAAAAATAAGCGACTTCTCATGCTTTCTTTCAACATTGAACGTATTTTTACAATGCGGGCAATAAAAGCTTAAATAGGTTTTATATTTTAAATATCTTACGTCTTGTTCAAACATATCCGGAAAATTTTATCTGATAGAATATAACAATGATTCTTTTTCTTCTTTTAAATAGAGGGAATTTCTGTTTTCTATTTCATCAAAATCCACCTTGTGGCCATCGAAATCCGGGCCGTCAACACAACAGAATTTAATCTTATTATCAACTTTAACCCTGCAGCCGCCACACATACCTGTTCCATCTATCATTATCGGGTTAAGACTGACCATTGTGGGCAATTCGTATTTTTTTGTTAGCTTACAAATATTTTTCATCATCACTATCGGGCCAATAACATATACCAGTTTGATGTCGTATCTTTCGTCAAGATATTTACCCAAGGGCGTTGTTACAAAACCTCTTTCTCCATAGCTGCCGTCGTCGGTAGTAATTACAAGTTCATCACATACTGAGGTCATTTCATTTTCCAGGATAAGCATATCTTTGTTCTGCGCCCCGATAATTCCTATCACATAATTACCGGCATCCTTAAATGCTTTGGCAATATGATACAAAATAGCAACACCGGTGCCGCCGCCAACCATCACCACGGTACCTATCTGTTCTACTTCGGCAGGCTTGCCAAGAGGCCCGACTACATCTAATAAAAAATCGTTTTCTTTTAGCGACCGCATTAGCGCTGTAGTTTTTCCAACAACCTGAAATATTACGGTGATTATTCCGGCAAATTCATCCTTTGACGCTACGGTCAACGGAATTCTTTCACCTGTTTCGTTTACTCTTATTATCACAAACTGCCCTGCTTTTATCTTTTTGGCAATTTTAGGAGCGTTAATATCAAATCGTATGATAGTACCCTGCGCCATTTCCTGTTTTTTAACAATTTGAAACATCTATTATTTTGATTTTTTTTATTATTAACTAAATAAATTCTTAACCGTTCACGGTTTGAAATTAGAAATTAGAAATTTGTATTATCATATTTTTGTACTGTTGATAAAAGCATTCAACTTCGTAAACTCTTTTCATTTTTTTCTAATTTCTAATTTCCAATTTCATTGTTCTGCGAACATTTACATAAATTTTAATAAAATGCCGAATGAAAATTACCATTCCAGGCTGTCCTCAATATCAATATCGCGGAGATCGTTTTTATCAAGGCCATGCCATCGACAACCCTTTTTTGAACATACATAAAAATCTATCATTTTTGTCCTTGCGCTTATCAGTATTCTTGCAGAGGGCGATCCACATTCCTCACAAATACCTTCGGAATCTATCAGGCTTGTATTACAATGCGCACACAAAATATCATCAACAACTTTATCTTCGGGTAAAAAAACTGTCGATCTCGAAGTGAAAACATTCAGGTAAGGACTTAGAAAAACAAAACCACTTTCCTTGTCAGGATTAACAACTTTCAATTTCATCAGGCCTTTTTCTATCAGCGATTTCTTACAGTGCGGGCAATAAGTGTGAAGATATGTTCCTGATTCGATAATTTCCTTCGACTCTCCGCTTTCGACCAGGCCTTTTGGAATCGAACCTTCATATTCGTGAAGATGAAATAATTTTTTCAATGTGGACGTAATATCATCAAATTCAAGAAAATGACTTTTACACCCAATTCTTGAACAAATACTAACTTTCCCGCCAATATCAAGCAACGCATAAACCATTGGAGCCTTACAGTCGTGACATTCGTTACCGGATTCAAGTCCTGCCAGACAATGCGGGCAAGAAAGCTTAACAATTTCACCTTTTGGAGTATCAATATTACAGGAATAATTGTAGCTTTCATAAATTGAACTCAGCCAGATTGCACCCTTTTCTTTTTTTGTTTCAATCCCAAGTTTGATACCGGCTCTCCCATCTATATACACATCTTCATCCATAAGTGATTGATTACAGAGGGGGCATTTTATATTCAGAGTAATAAAATCAAATAAAATATCTTCCATAATTTATTAAATATTTAGATT
>CBDUSJ010000034.1:0-11620 GCA_965369845.1 uncultured bacterium
GTGGTAATGTTTTTTGCTGACAGGTGGTAACGTTATTATTCGATGCTGAAAAAAACCATTGAATGACTACTGAATGACCATTGTATTTCTACTGAATGACCATTGTATTTCTATTGAATAGCTATATTTTTCTTCCAATCAGGGAAATCAAAATATAAAGAACAATAATCAAAGGAATCGCAATAAACTTAAGAATCAGAAACAGGGCAACTGCAATAATTAAAAAAACATATCTGATCCGGTTTTCGGGCCATGAGAAATTTTTAAATTTTAAAGAAAACAATTGAATATTAGAAACCATTAAAACAGAAAAGGCTATGGAAATAGCTGCCAGCACCCAGGCATTTTCCAGAATATTAATAATAAATGGGTACGACATTTTTTCAGCCTGGTAAACCACCAGTGGAAGCGAAGCGAGAAATAGGGCGCTTGCCGGCGTAGGCAGCCCTGTGAACGAATCAGTCTGGCTCTCATCGATATTGAATTTTGCCAGACGGACAGCCGAAAATACAGGTATCAGAAAAGCTGAAAACGACAAAATATTAATATCAATAAAATAAATTAGAGGGAGATTGTTGCTGTTTTCCATCATTTGAAAGATTATCACAGCAGGGGCCAGGCCGAAAGATATAACATCGGCAAGTGAATCGAGCTGTACTCCAAGATCAGATTTCACTCTCAAAACACGGGCGATCATACCGTCAAGAAAATCAAAAATTGCCGCCAGGCCAATAAACCATGCTGACAAAATAAGATTTCCCCTAAAGGCCACTACTATTGCAAGACAACCGCTGAAAAGATTAAGGCAGGTTATAAAATTCGGAATATTTTTTCTTATCATGATAAAGTAAAATTTACAGGTTTTTCTCAATTATATAAACTTCATTTAAAACAAACTGAAAGAAAGGTACTTAATTTTATTTCCCAAATCAAGCGCCATTTTTTCATAAAAAGTCTGAATCGATGCAACATCTTCATTTCCCCAATTTTTATACACATCATACGTGTGACAAAATAATTCAAGTTTTTGCTCCCGGATCACCGACAGGGTGTATTCAAACAAATTTGTATTATCGGTTTTCAGATGAACTATGCAGCCGTTACGAGAAATTTTCCGGTAACGGTCGAGGAACTGTGGAGATGTAAGCCGTTTTTTTATTTTAGGCTTGTTAAGTTGTGGGTCGGGAAAAGTTATCCAAATTTCATCTACCTCGTCAGCGCCGAAAAAATGTTCGATCAACTCAATTCTTGTTCTGATAAAGGCAACATTTTTCATGCTTTTTTCCGCCGATGTTTTGCACCCCCTCCATATTCTTGAACCTTTTATATCAAGTCCTATGTAATTTCTGTCGGGATATTTTTGTGCCAGGCCAATAGTAAATTCACCTTTGCCACAACCTAATTCAAGAATAAGACGGTTCCTGTTCTTAAAAAAGTCTTCCATCCATCTGGTTTTTAAATAAAAGCCTTTTATTATTTCACGATAATCGGGCTGGAAAAAATTGTTGAAGGATTTGATTTCTTCATATCTCTGTAATTTTCTCTTCGTCACTTCAAAAAACAATTAATAACACCACGTTGGCAAATTACTCTACTGTCGAAATATCCAAATATCAGAATTTTGAGTTTTAAGCATTTTTAGGTTTTGCAGGGCTTCATTTTTACTGATATAGGCAATAAGGCTTACCCGGTAATAACCGCCGGTGGCCGAGCCGATAATTACAGGTTCATAAACATTGTCACGGTATTTGTCTATCAGCTTTTCTGCATTTTCGATATTTTTGAAAGAGCCAATAATCAGGTGATACAATCTCTTTTCTATTGGGGCTTCAGGAATAAAATTATTTTCATTAACTTTCCTGACTTCTTTTTTAGTAATTTCACTCACAGGATTTTCCGTGTGCGATTCAACAACTTCAGTTTTTGTGTCGGTAGTTACAATTTTTTCTTCATTAATAACGTCATTTTTTTTCTCAACAGGCTGTGTTGTAATAACAAAAGGTAAAAGGCTGCTCATATTTTTTGCCGGATTATCGAATATGTCAATGTTTACAACAGTTACCCAGGTAAGAGCAATAAGAACCGGAATTAGAGCAATAGCCCAAACCGTGAGTTGCTTTTTTCGTTTTTGAGAATACGGTTTTTTTCTGTCGGTAAATTGCCTGGCCGGTTTCCTGAAAACTCTACGCAAATCTCTGTTTATTACCGGCGAAATAAAAGAGCTTAGGCCAAAGGAATTTTTAAGATAATTTATTGCCGTATCCTGATCGAACTGAATATTGCCTTCATAATCCGAATACAGAACGCCAATGCCTTCCATGTTGATACGTTTGCCACTGTCGAGCGTTAATAATGTCTCACTGACAAATTCACCGATAATTTCTACGGATTTTTCATAAGAGATTTTTTTTCTTATGGCTATTTGATTAGCAAGGAGTCCGTCATTATTTTTTAGCTTATCGTTAAAAAGAATACTTTTAGATGGCGGATTAAAAAGATGCTGAACCGGGTGGATTTTTGCGGGAGCATAATTAAGTACAAATCCTCCAAAACCGGGAATGATCACACAATCGTGGTCAAATAATAATTCTTTTATATCTTGAGAAATATTCATTTTTTTTTAATTTAAAAAAGATTTGCTAAAATAATAAAAAGACCGGAGAGATTTGTCAGATGTTGATAATTTTTAACAAATCTTCCGGAGTATCAATAGAAATACTTTCTGTTTTAATCTTTTCTGTAAAAATATTAAAACCGTTTTCAATCCATCTAAGCTGCTCTAATGATTCGGCAATTTCAAGAGGCGAAGGGCGTAAAGCTGTGATTTTTTTCAGCACTCTAGTTTTGTAAGCATAAATCCCGATATGTTTAAAATATACAGTATTATTAAGCCATTCCGAACTTTCGGCGCTTCGTGTGAATGGTATCGACCAACGGCTAAAATAGATTGCTTTCCCGGTTTTATCAATAACAACTTTAACAACATTCGGATTTTTCAACTCATCCGAAGCTGAAATTTTTTTTATTAAAGTAGCAATACGGACGTTTTTATTTGAAAAAACCGAAATAACTTTATCAATTTGCGAAGGGTCGATAAATGGTTCATCGCCTTGAATATTAACAGTTAGTTCGTACTTTTCTCCTTTTTCCAGTAATTTTTGCACCACTTCGTTACAACGTTCTGTTCCGCTTCTGTGTTTGTTGGAAGTCATCATGACCCTCCCGCCAAACCCAATTACTTCGTTTTTTATTCTTTCATCATCAGTTGCAACTATCACAGAAGAAAGTAGTTTTGACTGAACAACCTGTTCGTAAACTCTTCTTATCATTGTTTTCCCTTTAATGTTTGCCAGAGGCTTTCCGGGAAAACGCACGGAGGCATATCTTGCAGGAATAATCCCGATAATTTTCATTTATAGATAATTAGTGTGTTTTTATAAAATTCAGATTCACTTATTCATAGGAAATATCAATGAAACAAAGTAGTAACGATTTAAGAATTGAGATTTATGATTTAAGAATTATAGCAAACCCTTAATAATCTTATTATCTGGATATTATTTCGTTATTCCTTATTCTGTATTCGTTATTCGATATTAAAAAAGTATCACTATTGTTTCCCGTTAAAAATCTATAACAGATTGATGATCATTTATAGTATCAGGAAGTCTGAAATTGCAGATAACCCGTAAAAACGATTTTCTTACAAATTCTTATCTTGACCGAACTCCATGAGATACGCCTTGATGAAACCACTAAGCTCGCCGTCCATTATAGCCTGAACGTTAGATGTTTCAAAACCTGTCCGATGGTCTTTAACAAGTTTGTATGGGTGCATAACATAAGAACGTATCTGTGACCCCCATTCAATTTTTTTCTTATTTCCTTCTATTTCGGCAATGGTTTCCTGTTTTTTTCTAAGTTCAATTTCGTACAACTGAGACTTAAGCATCCGAATTGCTTTTTCCCGATTTTGTTGTTGTGAACGTGTTTCCTGACATTCGATAACAATGCCTGTGGGCTGATGTTTTAATCTTACGGCAGTTTCGACCTTATTCACATTTTGTCCACCGGGGCCGCTCGAGCGAAAAGTGTCCCAGGAAATATCAGCAGGATTAATTTCAATTTCGATAGAATCATCGATCATCGGGTAGGCATAGACCGATGCAAATGAAGTGTGGCGCTTGTGTGCGGTATCAAAAGGCGATAGCCTGACGAGACGATGCACACCGTTTTCACTTTTTAAATAGCCGTAGGCAAAATCACCAACAAATTCAAGCGACACCGACTTTATTCCTGCAGTATCACCCTCCAGAAAATCTATCTCCTTGATTTTATAATTATTTCGTTCACCCCACCGGATATACATCCTCATCAACATCATAGCCCAGTCCTGGCTTTCGGTTCCACCAGCTCCGGGATTAATATGCAGAATTGCGCCAAGCTTATCTTCCTCACCACTCAACATATTTTTAAACTCAATATCTTCAACAAGTTTCAGGGTTTTTGAATAATGCAGGTCGAGCTCGTCTTCCCCGGCTTCTCCTTCATTAAAAAAGTCGGAAATTACCTTCATATCTTCAAATGAAGAAATAATCTTGTCATAGGCTTTGGTCCAGAACTTTTTATTATTTATCGATTTGAGAACTTTTTCGGCTTTCTTCGGGTCGTTCCAGAAATTTTCTTTTTTAGTTATTTCTTCTTCTTCGGTTATCTTTAACAATTTATTATCAATGTCAAAGATACCTCCTCAGAGCTTCAACGCGTTTGCTAAGCTCTTTGATGTTTTCAGGATGTGTCATTTTTTGTTATTTTTTTTAATATCCGCAAAAATATAATTTTTTTAATTTATTTTGACTAATTTGGTTTTTCATATCTTATTTATAAGGCTCTATTTAAGAACGTTGTTGTTAAATAAATTTTGTTTTTATTGCAAAAAAGAGTATTGAGCAATTGTCGACCCATTCCATTTTTGAGCTTTCCGGTTTTTCTTTGTTGGGCATCTGTAAGTCCTGACAGATTTGCTTTCAATAAATTTTGCATACATTTTTTCAATATTTGTAAAAATGTCCCATGTTTTATTGTTTTTGAGGTGTTCCCTGATATCAATTTCGTTTTTCTCCCTGTAAGCAAAATATGAAACGTAAAGCTGTAGATACTTGGTAGATACTCCTCTCATGCCCCTGTTCAACAAAGTTTTCAGCCTTTCAGCCATATTGTTTATGTATTGGACATTTTCCCCTGTGCCAGCTTTATGGTTTTTTGCGGTGAAACTTACGTGCTCAAGCTCAGCTTCTTTTGCAAAGGCAGAATAACTGCTGTGTGCATCGGTCACCAATTTCGTGTTCTTTGTGAATTTGTCGCCTACTGCACAGACGATGTCGCTTTTACTTATCCTGCCAATTTTTGCAAGTTTCATCTTAACTTGGCACTTGTCGCTCGCAGCAATAATTTTTGCCTGAAAACCATTGTCGCCTTTGCGATGGCTCCCGCCTCTTTTCCTCGCATACTTTAAACCTTTCCTGCCTTTCTGGCTATAAAGAAACCATAAATCGTCCATCTGTGTCTCACCTGAAAATTTGTCTTTTTTCTTTGGCAACGAAAGCAGTATCTTATGCCGCCATTCAAAAGATGTCGGAATACTGACATCCAACCTTTTGGCCATTTCGGCAACTGTCAACAAGCCCTCTTTTTTTATGATAGAGGCATATTGCCCAAATTTGTCCGGCTTTTTTATGTGGTGAATCAAAGTGCCTGTCGAAGGTGAAAATGTCCTGTTGCATGATTTGCATTTATACCGTTGGCCATTTTTGTATTTGCTGTGCTTGGTTATCTTGTCAGAATTGCAATGAGGGCAGGGTGAAGCCTTGTCTTCAACATGTATCTTTGAGTGACCTGTACTGATACCGGACAGTTCGTCCAGCAAGTTCAATTGATCTTCAGGGGAGAGCTGGCCGAACAGTGATTTAATTTGATCGCGTAATTTCATTTTTTTCCTTAAACAATTTTTCGCAAGATACAAAATATTTCTGACAACAACGTTTTTAAATAGAGCCATTTATAATAGCTTTGTAAAAACATTTTTATTAACCAAAATTATTTATTATGAAAAAATTATATTTTATTTTCTTAATTAGCATTAGTATGTTAATTACAGCCAACGCCCAAACAACCCTGACGTATGAAAATCAGGCGCCATTAATCGGGGATGTATTTCATCAAACTTTTGTAGATTCTACAGGATTAGACCCAGGACCTGCAGGCCCAAATGTTACATGGGATTTTGCAACTCTAACAGTTACCAGTAATTTGACTTCCACAACAATCAGTCCGTCAAGCACTCCTTTTGGAGACGACTTTCCCGAAGCAAACACCGCATTTGAATATGATGATGCTTCCTCGGTGTACATTTTTGAAGAAATTACCCCATCCGTAATAAATGATTACGGATATGCTTTTGAAGAAGGTATTATTTTTCATTATTCTAATCCGTCAAAGTGGCTTGTTTTTCCTTTCTCATATAACGATAGTTATACAGATGATTTTTTTGGTGAAGGTTCATATTTATTATTAACAACTCATAATTGTGGAACATTAACGGTAACTGCTGACGCTTACGGAACTATTACTACTCCCAAAGGAACATTCAATGATGTTCTAAGAGTAAAATCTTTTGAAGAATATACCGATTCAATATTCACAGCCGGAATATTCATTTATTGTGTTACCGGAACTCAAACAAATTACTCCTGGTATAGTTCTAATTCCAAAATACCGGTATTTAATATTTGCATCAGCATAGTTGATTATATTACCGATAAAAGCGGTTATTATTCAACTCCATCAACATCAATTGAAGAGAATAATGAAGCATTCGATAACATTAAAGTTTTCCCAAATCCTGCTAATGACTTTATAAATATTGCTTCCGAATTACCTGTTGAAAAAGTCAAGCTAATTAATTGTACAGGACAAATCGTTATTACAACAGATGTTTTTAACAACAATTTTAGTATTAATGTTTCACGATTAGAAGCGGGATTATATATTTTGCAGTTTGAAACAAAAGATGCAATACGCACAAAGAAAATTACGATAAGGTAATTTAAGATACACAAAACAAAAAAGGGGCTGGATATAGTCCCTTTTTTTATTTTTCCAATAATTTATCAACTAAATCGGGAACTCCGGTACCGGCTTTTTCTTTAATTATTTCAAGATTGGAAATGCCGGTCAGGTGTTGCGCGTTCAAATCAATAAGAAATTTTTTACTATCAACAGGAATATAATTTATCAATCCTGCCGCAGGATAAACAACGAGCGATGTACCAATCACAATAAATATATCAGCGGTAGCAGCTATTTTAGATGCGATTATAATATTATAAACCGGTTCGCCAAACCATACAACATGCGGCCTGAGCTGTGAGCCTTTTTCACATTTGTCGCCCAATTTCAATTCCCATCCGTCAATTTCATATATAAGATCCGGGTCGGCTGTGCTTCTGGCCTTTTTTATTTCACCATGCAAATGCAGAATGTTTTCTGAGCCTGCTCTTTCATGCAGGTCATCAACATTTTGTGTTATGATGCTTACCTCATATTTATTTTCGAGGCGTTTTAAGGCATAATGTGCAGGATTGGGGTTTACTTCATAAAGTTGTTTTCTGCGCTGATTATAAAATTCCAGCACAAGACCTGGATCACGGTTCCACGCATGCGGGCTTGCCACCCCCTCAATCCGGTAATTATTCCAAAGTCCATTGCTGTCTCTGAAAGTTCTTACACCACTCTCTGCACTGATTCCTGCTCCAGTCAGAACTACAACTTTTTGCATATTTGTTTTTAAATTTAAAAAGGCATCCCTGAATAAATCCGGGATGCCATTTATACATTTTTGAATATTTTATCAATCAGCAAACAAATTCATATCATCAAGAGTTTTAATGACCTTTCTTAATGAATTTGCTGATTCGTGAAGCATTTTCGATTCATTTTCGTTAAGATTAAGCTCGATGATTTCCTCGATGCCATTTTTTCCAAGTTTAACGGGAACTCCAATATACATGTCATCTATTCCATATTCTCCGTGAAGTTGTGCGCAAACCGGAAAAATTCTTTTCTGATCGTCAACGATTGTTTCAACCATCTGTGCAGTGGCAGCGCCCGGAGCGTACCATGCTGAAGTACCCATAAGATTTACAAGTTCGCTGCCTCCCTTTCTGGTCCTTTCCACAATCTTATCAAGTTCATCTTTACCAAGTAATTCGGTGATAGGAATACCTTTAACAGAAGTATATCTTATAAGAGGCACCATAGAATCGCCATGACCGCCAAGCAATAAACCCTGAATATCTTTTGGTGAAACGTCGAGAGCATCAGCCAAAAAAGCTGTGTATCTTCCGGTATCAAGAATTCCAGCCATGCCAAAAATCTTATGCGACGGCTTGTTTGCTGTTTTCCAGGCTGCATAAGTCATAACATCAAGTGGGTTTGAAACTACGATTATTATAGCCTCAGGCGAATATTTAACAACCTTTTCGGTTACCTCAATAACAATTTTTGCGTTTGTTATAATAAGGTCATCGCGGCTCATTCCCGGTTTTCTTGGAATCCCTGAGGTAATAACCACTACTCCCGATCCTTTGGTTTTTAGATATTCATTTGTAACGCCTATAACGCGGGTATCGAAATTATTAATTGACGAGGTCTGCCAAATATCAAGCGCTTTTCCTTCTGCAACGCCTTCCTTAATATCGACAAGCACTAACTCTGTAGCTAAATCTTTATGAGCAATAACATTTGCGACTGTAGCGCCTACATTTCCTGCTCCGATAACTGTTATTTTTTCCATAATATTTTTTAATTCTGTTTTGTAAATATCATTCTGAAAAACAGAACTGTGAAAAATTATTCAACTTATATTAGATTATCAACGTCAGTATTAACCGATTTTATGGAAAGCGATACAGCTATTACGAGTGTGCCAAAGCCAACCAAGCCTAATAAAAGATAATCATAAGAAGCAATGCAGAAATTAAAAAATCCCTGGAAAAAAATGGCGGCAAATAATCCGGTTAAGGTATCAACCGGGTTTTTTCTGAACTTGCTCATTCCAACGAAAAACCCCATTATTATTCCTAATAAAAGATTAGTGAAGGGAACACAATAATTTACAAGAAGTAAATTTTCGACATTTCCCCAATAAAGAGAAAAATAAATATTTGAAGTTGTCGCAAATCCCAATGCGATCATTACAGAAAATAGTATTCCGTCAAAAGGTTTTGTAAGAATTTCTTTTGGTATGAAATAATATTTTAAAACGAGAAATTTTGAGAATTCAGCAAAAAAACCTATCACAAAGAATGAATAAAACAGAATTCGCCTAAGATTTTTTAAATCATTAAATCCATATTTCTCGGCAACAGTCAGGGCTATTATCATAGGAATCACTGTAAACAGCCCACATCTAAATGCGCTGATGAATGTAAACAAAGATTTTTTATCTAATATCTTGCTCGATGATACTGCAATAATGATAGCGATCAGTGGAGCAATAATTAAGGCAATGGTAGTTGAAGTGTCCATAATAAAAATTTTTTAATTTGCTTTAAGTTAATAAATTTTAATAAATTTACACAGAAATTTTCATCAAAAATATTATTTTTTTTTAATAGCATGGTGAAAAAAAATTAACAAATTTTAATTAGTTTCAATTATAAATAATTTTTTAACTCAAAATCATTGGTTTGGAAGGCATTATAATTAAATCGACCGGAAGCTGGAATACTGTTCGGGGAAATAACGGCAAAATAATTGAGTGTAAACTCAAAGGACGTTTCAGGATAAAAGGTATAAAAACCACAAGCCCTGTTGCTGTTGGCGATCGTGTAATAATTAAAATTTCTTCTGATCATAAAGAAGGACTTATTACTCAAATTCTGCCACGCCATAATTATATTATACGGAAAGCCACCAAACTTTCCAAGTTGTCGCACATTATAGCTGCTAATATCGATTTGGCAGTTTTAGTTGCAAGCCTTGCCGAACCTCGTACACCGATTGGTTTTATCGACCGTTTCTTAGTCACCGCCGAAGCATACCATATTCCTGCGGCAATTGTTTTTAATAAAACCGATCTGTATGATGAAGAATTAAATCAAAAATTACGCAATCTGGTTGAAATTTACGAATCTGCAGGCTATAAATGTATTTGTGTTTCAGCTCTGAAAGGTAACAATATTGAGCTTTTTAAATCAGAGATCAGGAACAAGATTAATTTATTTTCAGGACCTTCCGGAGTTGGCAAATCAGCGCTTGTCAATGCAATAGAGCCAGGATTAAATCTTAAAACAGGAAAAATTTCTTATTATCACAAAAAAGGAAAACACACAACCGCTTTTCCCGAAATGCACCCCCTTTCGTTTGGCGGTTATATTATCGACACACCGGGTATAAAGGAATTTGGACTTGTAAAGTTTAAAAAAGAAGAAATTGCAGAACGTTTTCCCGAAATGCGCAAACTGATGCATAAATGCCAGTTCAACAACTGCACACATATTCATGAACCCAGGTGTGCTGTTAAAGAAGCAGTTGAAAACGGACAGATACCGGCATCAAGATACCAGAGTTATCTCAGAATTTATAATGACGACTACCTTGAAATGGGCGAATGGGAATGGGAATAAGTGGGCAGTCGGCAGTTGGCAGTAGACAGTTGGCAATAGGCAGTAGACAGTTGGCAACAATCCGTAATTTGAAAACTGAAGACGGATTAAATGAGACTATAATTTTAAAAACCGAAGGTGAATTAAAATTATTTAGTCGAATTAATCCCGATGAGGAACGAATCGTGAAGACAGAAGAAATAAACCTGAAACCCGAAACTTTAATATAATTTATTCTGTTCTGAATCGTTTAAGAATTAAAAAATAATCATTAGATCAAAAACAATTTATATTTTTCCAAACTGAAATGACAGCCGGCGAACTAATAAACAATTCTATAATACCGCTTCAGATGAGCGATACCGCATCGATGGGCCTGGTATGGATGGAAGAAAATCATATAAGCCACCTGCCGGTTGTAGAAAACAATAAATACATTTGTTTGCTCAGCGAATCGGATCTGTTAAATATGAAAAATGAAGATGATGCTGTAAAATCGATTTGCAAATCTCTTCCAAAACCATTCATCGGGGATAATGAACACTATTATTTTGCCGCAAAAATTCTTACTGAAAGTAATTTTTCTTTATTGCCTGTGCTGGATGAAAAAAATATGTATATGGGAGTGATCACAAAAAATGATTTAATTGATCGGTTGGCAGAATCATTATCGGTTCACAATCCCGGAGGAATAATTATTCTGGAGCTAAATATTAACGATTACAACATTAGCGAGATTTCAAGGATAGTTGAATCGAACGACGCAAAAATTCTCAGCACCGCAATCAGGACTAACCCAGAATCAACAAAAATGGAAATTACCTTAAAACTGAACTGTATTAACATCGACCAGATCATTCACACATTCAACCGTTTTCAATACAACATAAAAGCATATTACGGCGAGAGAGAAGATCAGGATTTTTTCCGCGAACGTTACGACTCACTGATAA
>CBDUSJ010000035.1:0-11468 GCA_965369845.1 uncultured bacterium
CAACCAGAAACCCGACATATTTTTCACAGGCAGAAATTGGACTTCCTGATAATCGGCAGCGGACTTGGAGGATTGCGTAGCGGCAACATCCTGGCAAAAGACGGTTTTAATGTTTGCATTGTTGAGAAAAATTCCCGGATTGGCGGTTCGTTACAATCATTCTCACGCAACAATGTTATTTTTAACACTGGACTAAACTATACCGAAACGCTTGGAGAAGGTCAGATACTGAACAGATATTTCAGATATTTCGGCCTGATGGATAAATTAAAAATCAGGTGTCTCGACATTGACGGGTTCGATAGAATAAGCTTTATGAACGAAGGTAAGGAATATCGCCTTGCCCAGGGGTATGAAAATTTTGTTGAGATTTTATCGAACGATTTTCCCGGAGAAAGAAAAAACCTGCTTAATTATATTGAAAAATTAAAGGAAATTTCAGATTCATTCTCATTATATTCCCTCAGCGAAGTGAAGGCATTAAATCCTTCATTTGATAATATGAGAATCAGCGCTTCGGATTATTTATCTTCAGTAACGTCTAACCAACATTTGCAGAGTGTTTTGGCGGGTAACAATATACTTTATGCCGGAGTTCGGGATAAAACCCCTTTATATATTCATAGCCTCATCAGCAATTCATTTATAAACAGCGCATGGCGGTTAGTTGACGGAAGTTCACAGCTTGCCGAATATCTTGCCGAATCGTTTATCCGGCATGGCGGGAGTTTGTTTACAAAAAGCAGGATAACAAATTTCAGGATTGAGAATAATAAAATTATCTCGGCCAAGCTATCAAACGGTGAAGTTTTCGAAGCCGGGAATTTTATATCAAACATACATCCTGCGAGAACTTTGGAAATGATTGAACCGGGGAAAATTAAAAAAGTTTATCGCAACCGTATCTTAAACTTAAAAAATACTTCAGGAATATTTAGTGTGTATGTTGTCCTGAAAAAAAATTCGTTCAGATATTTTAATCATAATATTTATCATTTTGCTACAAATAACGTTTGGACAACAAATTGCAAACAAGAGTCGTGGCCATGTCATTTTATGCTTTACACACCTGCAGAATCCGGTGATAATGAGTTTGCAAAGGGAGCGATAATTCTTACCTATATGAGTTATGATGAAGTTAAAAAGTGGGAAAATACCACTGTGGGCAAAAGAGGAGAAGATTATAAAAACTTTAAAACCGAAAAAGCCGAAAAACTACTTTCTTTTGTAGAAACCAGAATTCCGGGCTTCAGTAGCCATATCGAAAAATATTACACTTCAACGCCTCTTACATGGCGCGATTATACCGGCACATGTGCAGGCTCTGCGTATGGAATTCTCAAAGATTATAAAAACCTTGTGAAATCGTTTATTATGCCAAGATCGAAAATCCCGAACCTTTATTTCACAGGTCAGAATCTTAGCCTTCACGGAATTTTGGGCGTAACAATAGGTTCCGTTATTACTTGTGGTGAGTTTGTAGGACTGAAATATTTAATAAAAAAAGTTAAAAAGTCCTTGTATTAAATTTAAAAAAAATTCATATTTTTGCATTAAAGCAAATAATAATAAAAATGCAAATAGCCAATCCAATTTACGATGTTGTTTTCAAATATTTAATGGACGACAATCGTATAGCAAAGTTGATAATTTCTGCCATTATTGGAGAAGAAATTGAAACATTGAATTTTCGTCCTACTGAATATCGTAGCGATATTGAACGTAAATCATTAACTATTTATCGCCTCGATTTCTCAGCTAAGATAAAAACTCCCGATGGATATAAACATGTTATAATTGAAATACAAAAAGCCAAATTCCCAACTGATATAATGCGGTTCAGGAAATACCTCGGTGAGCAGTATTCAAGTAATGAAAATGTTTATATTGTTGAAGATTCGACTGAAAAATACAAAAAAGCGATGCCTATTATAAGCATTTATTTTCTCGGGCATAAATTAAACCATACCAAAGCTCCCGTAATAAAAGTACAAAGGAAATATTACAATCTTATCACAGGAGATGAAATAATTGAAAAGGAAGAATTTATCGAATGCCTTACTCATGACAGTTTTATCATTCAAATACCATTTTTAAAGAATAAACGCCAAACAGAATTATTAATACTGTTAAGTGTTTTTGATCAAAGCACTATTGCGAGGGATACACATATATTAAATGTAACAGAAGATGATTTTCCTGAAAAATACCAACCTATAATTCGCAGATTACAAAGAGCAATTGTTGAACCTGAGGTAAGAAAAACAATGGATGTTGAAGATGAAATTCTTGAGGAACTTGATAATTTGGAACGGATAATTGAAGAAAAGAATAAAACAATTAAAGGAAAAGAGATAATAATCGAAGGAAAAGAAAAAACAATTAAAGGCAAAGAAAAAACAATTGAAGAAACAGTTAATAATCTAAAAAATTCAAATTTTTCCGATTCCGAAATTGCACGTATTACGGGCCTATCTTTAAATGAAATAATGAGTATTTTGCAAAATTCTAAATAACAATTATGCAAAAATATGATGTTGTAATTATAGGTAGCGGATTGGGAGGATTACTTTGTGGATACATCCTCAGCAAGGAAGGTTATAAAATTTGTATTATTGAAAAAAACAGAAAAATTGGCGGATGTCTTCAAACATTCGTTAGGAATGGTACTATCTTCGATGTCGGAATGCATTATATAGGTAGCCTTGATGAAGGACAAATTATGTACAGGTTTTTTAAATATTTCGACCTTATCGGAAAACTAAAACTCAGCAAACTCAACGAAGATGCCTTCGATATTCTCACGTTCAGAGGAAAAGTTTTCAAATATGCACAGGGACACAACAATTTTATTGAAACACTTTCGGAAAGCTTCCCGGCAGAGCGGCAGGCTCTCATTAATTATATCGAAAAATTTAAGGAAATACATTCTTCACTCAACATTTATAACCTGCGTGAGGTTGAGATCAATAATATTATTCAGGACGAATACGTAAAAGTTAGAGCCTTTGATTATATCAGGTCGATAACTTCCGACAACACATTACAAAATGTACTTGCCGGCTCGAATGCCTTATATGCCGGTGTTCGGGAAAAGACGCCGCTTTATGTTCATGCAGTAATTAATAATTTCTTTATCGAAAGCGCATGGAGACTTGTTGACGGTGGTGATCAAATACCGCACTATCTGGCAGAATCAATAAAAGAAAACGGCGGTTCGATAATTACAGGAACTAAAGTTGAAAAATTTAGTTTTGATGATAAAAAAATAAGTTCGGCGAAACTCGATAATGGAGAATTTATTCATTCGAAATACTTTATTTCCAATATTCATCCTGCTAACACAATTAAGATGATACCTCCCGATAAGCTGCGGGAGGTTTACAGAAAACGTGTATTAAGTCTTGAAAACACCATTGGGGTTTTCTCTCTTTATATTGTACTAAAGGAAAATTCATTTCCATACCTGAACTATAATAACTATTATTATGAAACAGATTCTGTCTGGGGCACCAGTGTTTATTCCTCCAAGTCGTGGCCCGAAGGATATATGATGTACACACCGGCAAGCTCAAAATCTGAAAAATGGGCGGAAAATATAATTGCCATAACTTACATGAAATACGAAGAACTTCTTGAATGGGAAAATACTACTGTGGAAAAACGCGGAAATTCCTATCTTGAATTTAAAAATAATAAAGCCGAAAAATTTATCAGCCTGTTAGAAAAAAACTTCCCGGGACTCAGGCAGAAAATCAAAGCTTTTTACACTTCAACACCATTAACTTACAGAGACTATATCGGCACACCCGAAGGCTCTACTTATGGAATTTTGAAAGATTGCAACAAACCGATGCATTCGTATATAACGCCAAAAACTAAAATCCCCAACCTGTTTTTTACAGGACAGAATATAAACCTGCACGGCATACTTGGTGTAACTATAGGCTCGTTGCTTACATGCGCCGAATTTGTAGGCATGAATTATTTGATAAGAAAAATTAATTTTGCAAATTAAAATTTTGAATTCCTTCCCATCCGGTCAAACGACTACGGTGTTCAAACAAAATTTTAGAATATTTAATAATGGGCAAAAAAACTCTGAAGATCATCAAACGTATTTTACTCGGATTTCTAACGCTGATAATTATTTTTATAATCTATTTTTTTCTTGCTATCAGAATTACACCACCGGCTATACCCGTTTCTGAAAAAGCGGATTATGAACGCATAAAATTAGATGACGATTTTTATGTTGCAGGCAAAAGCTGGCTCAAAAAAAACAAATCGGGTTTGTGGGAATTATTTATCGAAGGCAGCACACCTTACGAACTCGGAATGCTCAACGGCATTCTTACACAGGAACTGATCTATAAACAGGAAAAAGAATTCATTAACGAGATACATAAATTTGTGCCCTCAAATACTTATCTCTACTTTTTAAAATATTTTGTTTTATATTTTAACCGTAACCTGCCTGATCATATCCCCGAAGACTACCAGCTTGAAATATTTGGCGTGTCAAATTATGCTTCCGATGAATTCGATTTTATCGGCCCCAAATATTACAGAATTTTAAATTATCACGGCGCTCACGATATCGGTCATGCACTGCAAAATATGAATTTGGTGGAATGTACTGCTTTTGCTGTCTGGGATAGAAAATCGTATAACGAGAACATGATAATCGGCAGAAATTTCGACTTTAACGTGGGAGACGAATTTGCAGAAAATAAGATCGTCTGTTTTATAAAGCCCGATAAAGGCCATAATTTTATGATGCTCACCTGGGGAGGGATGATCGGCGCAGTATCGGGAATGAACGAAAAAGGCCTGACCGTAACTTTAAATTCAGCCAAATCGGATATTCCGTTCAGCGCTAAAACACCGGTTTCCATCATTGCTCGCGAAATATTACAATATGCTTCTAACATTAAAGAGGCTTATGAGATTGCAGCTAAGCATGAGTCATTCGTTTCCGAATCTTTTCTTATCGGTTCTCTTGAAGATAACAGAGCTGTTGTTATTGAAAAAAGTACCAAACTCACCTCTTTATATTCCGTCGATTCGGATTATATCATACTTACAAATCATTTCCAAAGTGAAGCGCTTAAAAATCAAAAATTGAACATTGAAAATATGAATTCGGGTTCTTCGGTTTACCGTTACAATCGTGTAGAGGAACTTCTCGATAAGTATGATAAAATTGATGAAAAAATAACTGCCGGAATTTTGAGAGACCAAAAAGGACTTGGAAATGCCGATATCGGGATGGGCAACGAAAAAGCAATTAATCAGCTTGTGGCTCATCACTCCATAATTTTCGAACCGGCTGAATCACTTGTCTGGATATCGGTTGGGCCGTTTCAGCTTGGCGAATATGTTTGTTACAATCTAAAAAAAGTTTTTCGTGATTTTCCCGGTTTATGTGAAAATTTGGATATAACCGAAAAAAACAGAAACATAATCGCTGACACTGCTTTTTTGAATAATGATTACGAAAAATTTCTCTGTTATGTAAAATTGCGGGACAGTATCAAATCAGTGATTTTTTCCGACAGGGAGATTTATCTTGATCAGTCGTTGCTTGATAAATTTGAAAAAAGTAACCCGGAATATTTTTATGTTTATTCCCTGCTTGGCGACTACTATAAAAAAACAAACAATTTTGAAAAAGCTCAAAATTATTATCTGTCAGCTCTTGAAAAAGAAATTCCTACTTTAGCGGAAAAGAAAAAAATAGAAGAAAATTTAAGTAACAAATAATTTTTACTAATGATTTTACCGGATATTGAAAAAAAACCTTTTGAAGAAATTAAAAAGTTTCAGGAATTAAAGATGGGGGAGCTTTTGCAATATCTTTCAAAAAACTCAAAATATTATAGCGCTCTTTTTAAAAAGAATAAAACAGACATAAGCAAAATAAAAAAACTTGAGGATTTACGGAATATCCCTCCAACGACAAAAGACCAGCTTCAGAAATTTAATAAAGATTTTTTATGTGTGGAAAAAAATAAAATTATCGATTACATCACCACCTCCGGAACACTTGGCGATCCGGTTACTTTTGCGATGACCGACAGAGACCTTGACAGACTTGCATATAACGAAGCTATTTCTTTTTCATGCGCAAATTGTTCGAAGAATGATGTTTTTCAACTTATGACTACAATTGACCGTCGTTTTATGGCCGGCCTTGCGTATTTTCTCGGAGTACGCAAACTTGGAGCCGGCATCATCAGAGTTGGGAACGGAATGCCTGAACTACAGTGGGATACCATTAACCGTATTTCGCCTACAACAATTATTGCAGTACCTTCATTTATTCTTAAAATAATTGAATACGCCGAGACGAAAGGTATCGATTATAAAAATTCGTCTGTAAAAAAAGCTGTCTGCATTGGCGAGCCTCTTCGCAACCCCGATTTTTCATTATCAACTCTTGCAAAAAAAATCAAAGATAAATGGGATGTTCACTTGTATTCAACTTATGCATCAACAGAGATGAGCACAGCCTTTACCGAATGTGAATATGGCAAGGGTGGTCATCATCATCCCGAACTGATCATCGTTGAATTTCTAAACGACAATGATGAAACTGTTGACGAAGGCGAAGCCGGCGAGGTTACCATCACAACACTTGGCGTGGAAGGCATGCCGCTACTACGATTTAAAACAGGCGATATTTGTTATCACTATAATGAACCTTGTAAGTGCGGCAGAAAGACAATGCGTTTAGGACCGGTTATCGGACGTAAAAAACAAATGCTCAAATATAAGGGAACAACTATTTATCCGTCTGCACTCTACGATATACTCAATAATATTCCTGAAGTCGAGAACTACATTGTGGAAGTTTTTACAAACCAGATTGGAACTGATGAAATACTTATAAGAATTGGCTGTAAAACCATACCTGAAAATTTTGAGAAAAAAATCAAAGACCGTTTCAGAGCCAAAATAAGAGTTGCACCACAGATAAAATTTGAAGCTGTTGAAGTAATCAATAAAATAAAGTTTTCAGAAGAAAACAGAAAATCTTTAAATTTTATTGATAAAAGAGAAGCATCAAGTAACATGTAAAATGACGAAATTGTGTATTAGTAAAATTTTATGACTTGTAAATATTTATTATTTTTGTAAAAAAATTATTAAAATTTAGAATCATGAAAAAAATAAAAATTACTATTCTAATCTTATTCTGTTTTAATATATCATTAATTTCACAGACAAAATCTGATGTTATCACTGAAAATAGAAAAGATAAGCATTTCTATGCAGGAATTGGTTTCGGTTTCGGTTTTTTTTATCCAGTTGATGTAAACGATTATATTAAAAATAATAGGACAACTTATTATATTAATAATGGAATTGAAGATTTATTTTCAAATCTTGTAGGGAGGTTATCCTTAACTTATCGAATTAATAAAACCATTGATCTTTCGTTGATTGGAGAATATGCCTGGGCTCCTAAATTTATTCCCGTTTCAGGAGGCGACAGTAAATATTTCCATTTCGACAGGGTTTCACCCGGATTTATTGCTAAATTCCATTTTCCCATCGGGTCAGGAAGGCATTCAATATTTTTAGCTCCGGGACTACTTTATAATTTTATGAAATTTGAAGAATATAAAGCAAATGCCTTAGGCGCAAGGTTGGAAGTAGGATTAAGCTTTAATTTTGGTAATTTTAATTTGCAACCTTTTATATGTTACGATTATGCAAAAGCAAAAGATAATACTAATGCGTATATTGATGAATTCGAATTAAATTACTCCGGAGCACAAATCGGCGTTGATTTTAATTTTTAATAAAACAAATAATTACTATTATGAAAGGCACTATGAATAGTTCTATGATTTTTGATGATTTGCTGGAAGCAGCAGACAAACTTTCTATTGATGAGCAAGAATCATTACTTGACATATTATATCATAGAATAACAGATTCTCGAAGAAAAGAAATAAGCAAAGAATTTATAAAAGCCAGAAATGAGTTTAAAATGGGGATGGCTCAGGCTGCAACTCCAAATGAAATAATAAGAGATATTTTAAAAAGAAACAGCCATTCTTTTAGATACAATTGGTACACATGATGAAGTATATTAAATTGACAAGTTTATAAATAAATTTATGAATAGAACTTTTGATTTTGAAGATATACGGCCATATTATGATGAAGAGATAAACCCTGCTCTTAAACGTATAACAGCTAATCCTGTTTTTTCCCAGGCAGTCCGATATCTTTTTCCGAAGCAAAATACTCAAAACATTATTTCCAAAGTCAATTTAATAACATCGGCAATTGAATTTCAAAAACAATTCATGGATGCTGCGATAAGGTCAATTATCGAACAAACATCTGACGGACTAAGCAGTTCAGGTTTTGAAAATATCACGCCGGGCCAGTCTTATGTTTTTATTGCCAATCACAGGGATATTCTTCTCGATTCGGCAATATTTCAGGTTTTATTACTCGAACATGGTTTCACCACAACCGAGATCACTTTTGGCAGCAACTTAATGACTTCTCCTTTTATCATCGATATAGGCAGGGTTAACAGGATGTTTAAAGTTTTTAGAAACGGTACACCGCGCGAAATGTTGCTTAACTCTATGCGGGTATCAGCATATATCCGTAATACAATAACCCAAAAGAAAACATCGATCTGGATTGCACAACGCAGGGGCAGGACTAAAGACGGCTTTGATTTTACTGAGCCAAGCGTAATTAAAATGTTAAGCTCCGGCTTTAAACAAAATTTTAGTACCGGCTTTAAAGAACTCAGGATAGTCCCACTGGCAATTTCTTATGAGTATGAACCCTGTGATGTTTTAAAAACCAGGGAGCTTTTAGCATCACAAGATGGTCCTTATATTAAAAAACCTAATGAGGATTTTGATAGTATCCTGAATGGCATAACCCAACATAAAGGAAGAATAAATGTGTCGGTGGGAAAACCAGTAATTGATGAACTTGAAAACATGAAAGATATCAAAGGAAATAATGAAAAAATCAAATATTTAACAAATATCATCGATAAACAGATTTACCGGAATTACAAACTTTGGCCTACTAATTACATTGCCGCCGACCTTCTTCATAATAATAAAAACTACATTAATAAATATACATCTGAAGAAAAGAAAAAATTTATCAGTTATTATTCCGAAATTAAATCAAGATTCAAAGAGGAACAGGAAACTTTCCGGAAAACATTTTTAGGAATTTATGCAAATCCGGTGAAAAATTGCGCACATTAAAACTCAATCAAAAAAAATAAAATAAAAATATTATCTTCAATTATTTTGACAGTTCAAAACAAACTTTTACTTTTGCAGGCCAAAAATAAAAAATTTCAATAAAAAAATAAAAAAGGGAGATAATATGATAATTGTTCCTATAAAAGAAGGGGAAAACATAGAAAGAGCATTAAAAAAATACAAAAGGAAATTTGAAAAAACCGGTGTTATAAAAGAATTAAGACAACGTCAGAAATACACCAAACCATCTGTTAAGAAACGTGAAATCAAGCTAAAAGCAATTTACGTTCAACATCTAAAAACCCAGGAAGAAGGCTGATTTTATAATATTTTAAGTTTTTTTACAAAATTAATTAGGTTTTTTTTTGTTTTTAATAAATTTATTTTTACTTTTGAAACGAAAATTTCCTAATTCATTAATGTGAAAGATAAATTCATTAAATATATAAAGCACGAAAAAAGGCTTTCTTTCCATACAGTAACAGCATATCAGAATGATTTGGGTCAATTTTTAACATATATTCAGAATACATTTAATATTTCTGATGTAAAAAATATAGATCATTTTATGGTTCGATCATGGCTGGTTTATCTTTTAGAACAATCCATTTCGTCCAGGAGCGTAAACAGAAAGGTTACAACATTAAAAACATTTTACAAATTTTTGCTTCGAGAAGGATTAATTACATTTAATCCTATGCTTAAAGTCATTTCTCCAAAGGCACAAAAGAGCCTTCCTTATTTTATTAAGGAAAATGATATTAACAACTTGTTTAATAATGTAGATTTTGGTAATAATTATACCGGATACAGAGACAGGCTTATTATCCGGATGCTGTATTCAACAGGCATGCGTTTATCAGAGCTGATAAATATAAAAATTTCTGATCTGGACAATGGTAACAATACTGTGAAAGTAACCGGCAAAAGAAACAAAGAGAGAATAATACCACTATCATCCTGTTTTGTGCAATCAATTAATGAATATTTTAAAATTCGGAATAATTTTCTTACAGATATCGGAAAAACCAGCGAATATCTTTTTCTGAGTAATAAAGGAAACAAAACATATCCTAAACTTATTTATCGTATAGTTATAAAATATTTATCCTTAGTGTCCACATCTCTTAAAAAAAGTCCACATATTTTACGACACAGTTTTGCAACCAGTATGCTAAATCACGGGGCAGATCTTAATGCCGTTAAAGAAATTCTTGGCCACGCCAGTTTATCAGCCACACAAATTTATACACATAATACAATTGAAAAGTTAAAATTTATATATAAACAAGCTCATCCAAGAGCATAATTTTATAGGAGGGAAAAGCAAGAAAATTGACATTCGTTCAATTCATTTTAAGACAGACAAACAGTTGGAAGATTTTATCATTGGAAAAATTAATAAATTATCTCAATTTTACGATGGAGTAACAGGAGGCGAAGTTTTTTTAAAATTGGATAACAACGAAACTTCCGACAACAAAATTACAGAGATCCGTTTATACGTTCGTGGCAACGATTTATATGTAAAAAAACAAAGCACATCTTTTGAAGAGTCAACCGATATTGCTGTCCAAGCACTTAGAAGACAGTTAATCAAGTACAAAGAAAAGATAAAAAGGATTTAGCCTGATTTTTTTATAATAATTTCTAAAAAAGTTTTGTCAGTTAGAATAACTGTTATACTTTTGCAGCCCTTTATTAAAATTAAGGGCTGTTTTTTTATAAACAGTTCTTTTTTAATGTTCAGTTGATATAGTTCATTGAAAGGATTTTGTGATGCCGATGTAGCTCAGTTGGCCAGAGCAGCTGATTTGTAATCAGCCGGTCGGCGGTTCGAATCCGTCCATCGGCTCAAGAAATTTTTAACAACAGGGGAGATACCAGAGCGGTCAAATGGGGCAGACTGTAAATCTGTTGGCGAAGCCTTCGGAGGTTCGAATCCTCCTCTCCCCACGTTATAAGAGAGTTTTTAGTTCTTTTTTTTGTTATCACTGAAAATAAACATGCAAAAACTAAATATTTTGTTTTTGTCTTTAAAAGCAAAAAGTGCGGAAGTAGCTCATCCGGTAGAGCGACAGCCTTCCAAGCTGTAGGTGGCGGGTTCGAGTCCCGTCTTCCGCTCGATGCTTAGGCCGATGTAGCTCAGGGGTAGAGCACTTCCTTGGTAAGGAAGGGGTCACGAGTTCAATTCTCGTCATTGGC
>CBDUSJ010000036.1:0-11431 GCA_965369845.1 uncultured bacterium
TCTCCCTTCTCATTTCCAATTTCTCATTTATAATTTCTCATTTATAATTTCTTTCTATCTTCTAATCAACAACTATCTCATCGACAAACAACCACGCTGTTTCTCCGGCACCTTTGTGCCAGCCCGGACAAACGCCAATATTTTTTGCTGTGATTTTAATATATCTTGCCTCCTTATTTTTGAAGTTGATTTTGAATTCTTCAATTAACTTTCCATCTTTATCAGAAGGAATTTTATTGATGAAGCTTTTAGGTTTTCCGAATTTTTTACCGTTCTTCGAAAGAGAAACACTAAATTTTTCAGGCAGAAAGACCCAGCTTTTCCATCTTTGAAAAAAAGTGGCCGAAACTGTGTTTATCGGGATTACAGATCCAAGATCAATTTCTACTTCAAGGTTTTCGCCTTTAAATCCCTGCCAGAGTCCATCACGATGATTTTTTGAACCCCGGATGCCATCAACAAGCGTGGTATTGCCCGCTCCCTGATATTTAAAATTTGGCTTGGTTTTATATTTTACCGGTTTGCCAAGAGCATTATGAAAAACGATTGTTTTTTCCGAAGGCTCTTCTTTCATTTTATTATTCCCGAAGATAGCTGCCTTTATTGTCGTTGTTTCATTAATTTCGATAGCGTTGTTGTAAACAGGTGAGTTGGTTGTTGGAATAGAGCCGTCAAGAGTATAACGGATTTCCGGTTCGATTTGTTCGGTTTCGAATTTAATAGCGAATTTATTACTTGAAGTATCAAATTTAGTAACGAAGTCAACAGCGAATGAACCTTCCGAATAATTTACATTCATTTGCTTGAACCGGCTGAATTGTTTTTCGAGCCTTTGTCTGAAACATTCCCAGTTACGTTTTTCTTTAGGCGACCATGCCACCTCAGCCAGTGCGCTCATTCTCGGCACAGCCATATATTCGGCATGTTCGGGTGTGGAAATATATTCTGTCCACACGTTGCCTTGTGCTCCGAGAATATGGACGGCTTCATCCTGATTTAAAACCGGCGGTGTCGGTTCGAAAGAATAAACCTTTTTCAGGGTTGTGAACCCACCAATTGCTTTTGGTTCAAATTCGGGATTTGCCTGGTAGTAATCAAAATAGCAATGCGATACCGGCGACATCACCACGTCGTGATCCTGTCGTACGGCATCTATTCCTCCCTCAAATCCGCGCCACGACATCACGGTTGCTTCAGGCGCCAAACCACCTTCGAGGATCTCATCCCACCCGATCAGTTGCTTGCCTTTTGAGTTCAGATATTTCTCAATTTTTTTAATAAACCAGCTTTGAAGTTCTTCTTCATTTTTCAAACCTTCATCTTTTATTCTCTGCTGGCATTTTTTGCAGGTTTTCCATCTTGTTTTGTCCGCTTCATCGCCGCCAATGTGGATATATTTTGCCGGGAACATCTCGATAACTTCATCAATCACATCTTCAAGAAAATTAAAAGTTTCTTCGTTGCCTGCACAGAAAATATCTATATTAGGCCAGTATCCTCCGGGCTTAACATAAAACGGGCCTCTTGTGCATGAAAGCTCCGGATAAGCTGCAAGCACTTCGCTGGTATGGCCCGGCATTTCGATTTCGGGAATAACAGTTACGAATTTTTCCTTTGCATACTCGACAATTTCCCTGACATCCTCTTTTGTGTAAAATCCCCCATAAGTTGCTTTCTCGCCGGGTTCAGGAGGCGTCCGGTTATTCCATGGCTGTTTTTCACGATCAACGCGCCATGCCGAAATTTCGGTAAGCTCCGGATATTTATCTATTTCTATTCGCCATCCGTTATCATCGGTCAAATGCCAGTGAAAAACATTCATCTTGTGCATCGCGATCAGGTCGATATATTTTTTGATAAATTCTTTCGGGAAAAAATGCCTTGAAACATCAAGGTGCATTCCCCGCCATACATAACGAGGCTTATCGGTGATGCTAACGCATGGAATAATCCAATCAGTGTTCTCTGACTTTTCTGCTCCGGCAATCTCAACCGGCATAAGTTGGAAAAGCGTTTGTACGGCATAAAACAAGCCCGCAGGTTTGTTAGCTTTAAGCTGAATTTTCTTTTGTTCTACCAGCAGGGTGTACCCTTCGTCGCCGAGATTTTTGTCGTAATTTTTATTCAGTTCAAAAATAATTCCTTTGTTTTCTTCAGGATTCGGAAGTTTAGCTGTGTCCAGATACATTCCGCTTGCACGATAAAATTGGTTGGAAAAATATTCTGCAATCCCGCTTATTTCTTTGTAATTTTTTTCAGAGATAAAAATTTTTGTTTTTGATGTGAACTTGAAAAAGCCATTTTTCTCTGAAATTTTTAAAGGCTGGGGGATTATGCTAATTTCCATCATGTCAGAACCATTTTTATTACACGGCTGCAAAATTTGAAAGACAAAAACAGATAAAAAAAGACAGATAATATATTTTTTCATTTTGTCCACTGTTATATTTTTTCAATAATATGGAGTTCTTTACTGTACTCTTCCGACATTTTTTTTATAATTTTCCGGTAGTCATTTTCATTATTTACAAAATCTAAATTATTTGTGTCGATGATAAGAATTCGCATATTGTTCTGTTTTTTCAGGTAGTCGAGGTAGCTGTCCTGTATTTTTTCAAGATATGTTTTATCGATCTCAAGTTCATATTCGCGTCCGCGTTTTTGAATATTCCTGATAAGGTTATCAGTGGTCAGGTAAAGATAAACCAACAGGTCGGGGCGCGGCAGGGAAGCGCTGATGATGTTAAATAATCTTTTATAAAGGCTGAATTCATCATCAGGGAGATTCTTTCGGGCAAATATGAAAGACTTGCTTATAAAATAATCCGATATCGTAAAATTTTTAAAAAGGTCCTGGTGGGTCAATTGGTTTTTAAGTTGTTGAAAGCGTTCGGCCAGAAATGAAAGCTCCAGCGGGAAAGCATATTTGTCAGGGTCTTTATAAAATTTTGGCAGAAACGAATTATCTTCAAACTGCTCAAGGATCAGCTTGGCATTAAATTCTTTGGATATCCTGTCGGCGAGCGATGTTTTCCCCGCGCCGATATTTCCTTCTATCGAGATATAGTTGTATCTTGTTAAGCTCATCTAATTAATTTTTAGTGTTTCAGTCGTTCTTATCTTAAGATTTTATGATTCATAGGAAATATCAATGGCACCAAAGTAATAATTAATAACGAACATAGAATAAAGAATGAAGAAGTAAAACAAGTCATTAATAATTTGATTATTTGGTTATTATTTCGATATTCAATATTCGTTATTCAATATTAAAAAAATGTCATTATTATTTTCCGTTAAAAACCTATAACATATTGATAATCATTTTTAGTGTTTCAGTCGTTCTTATCTTTGAGTTTGTAAACCTGAAGTGTGTCATTACATTCAGATAATAATTCGGAAACAGATTTTTTCAGAACAGGATGAATATAATCCGGAGCAATTTCGTTAAGAGGTACTAGTTCAAATCTCCTTTGGTGCAATTTCGGATGAGGAATTGTTAAATTTTTTTCATCGAAAACATCATTATTAAAAAATAAAATATCTATATCGATTGTTCGCGAAGAATAACCTTCGTTCGATCTCACTCTGCCGAGTTCCGATTCTATTATGGTAATTTCGTTAAGGATTTCTTCGGGATTTTTTTCGGTTTCTGTAATAACTACCTGGTTGAGGAATAAGTCTTCTGATTTGAAGCCCCATGGCTCTGTTTCAAAAATCGATGAACACTGTTTTATCTTTCCGATATTACTAAGAATTTTTTGCCTTGCACGATTAAGATAATATTTTCTGTCGTCAACATTTCCACCTAAAAGTAGATAAAATAAGTTCATATTATAAAATTTTTGAGTCAAGTCAAAAAAGGTGAATAATAATATTTTGTAAATAGTAAACTACTAATAATCAGTGGTATTAAATTGTAAATTCGCGCATTCGCAGCTTTTTATATCAGACTCATTTATTAAAACTTCAAAATTACAATAAGTTTTTTGAAAATATTTTAGTAATATTGTAAAGAATTTTATTTACTAATTTAAAATCTAAAAATCATGAAAGAATTTTTTAAATTTATGTTTGCCTCGATGGCAGGCTTTTTTATTATGGCAATTATCCTGTTTTTTGTTTTTATCGGGATAATATCTTCAATAGTAGCCGGTTTTGAAAAAGGCAGAATTGACGTGCCGGAAAACACGGTGTTATGCATTAAACTTGATAATGAGATTCACGACAGGGCTCCTCTCGATCCATTTGAGAATTTCGATTTTGAAAAGATGGAACCCAAAAAATCACTGGGTTTAAATGTTATTTTAAAAAACCTTGATAAAGCTTCACGCGATGAAGATATTAAAGGGATTTATCTTAATCTTAGTGTGATTCCGGCAGGTATGGCAACGGTGGAGGAAATCAGGAATGCGCTGCTGAAGTTCAAGGAATCGGGTAAATTTATTATTGCGTACAGTGAGGATTTTACGCAGAAAGCATATTATCTTGCCACAGTTGCTGACAAGATATATTTGAATCCTGAAGGTATGTTTATGTTTCGGGGGATAAGTGCAGAGTTGGTATTTTTTAAGGAAACCCTTGAAAAACTTGATGCCAAAATGCAGATCATAAGGCACGGGAAATACAAATCGGCAGTTGAACCATTTATGCTTGATAAGATGAGTAAAGAAAACAGGGAACAGATGATGGCTCTTGTTGATGGAATCTGGAACAGGATGTTGGATGGGATATCCGAGACCAGAAATATCTCAAAAGAAGAACTTAACCGTATTGCCGATAAGCTGTTGATCAAAACAACAAAAGATGCAGTTGATTATCATTTCATCGATAAAACTGTTTATAAAGATGAAATTCTTGCCGAGTTACGAAACCTTCTGGGAATTGAACAGGATGATGAAATAAGTTCGCTTTGTCTTTGCGAATATACCAATGCCCCCGACCCGGAAAAGAAGAGACCCGACAGGAAAAACAAAATCGCCGTTATTTATGCACTTGGTTCAATACAAGGCGGCGAAGGTGGCGATCTTGTCATCGGTTCCGAAAAATTATCAAAGGCTATTCGCAAAGCGCGCACCGACAAAAAAGTTAAGGCAATTGTAATGAGGGTTAATTCACCGGGAGGAAGCGCTCTTGCTTCAGAGGTGATCCTTCGTGAGATTCAGCTTGCGAAAAAAGAAAAACCTGTTATAGTTTCGATGGGAAATGTAGCCGCTTCAGGAGGTTATTATATTGCATGTGCCGCCGATATTATTTTTGCCGACCCTTCAACAATCACAGGTTCAATTGGTGTTCTCGGATTAATTCCGAATCTTGAGGAAACAATGAAAAACAAACTCGGCATGACTTTCGATTATGCTTCCACAAATGAGAATTCAGATTTTTTAACAACTGTTTTCAGGCCATTAACACCATATCAGGTAGAGGTGTTAACCGGGTATGTCGAGGATATTTACGATACATTTGTTAATCATGTTGCCAAAGGCCGCGATATGACCTTTAAAGAAGTTGACTCTATCGGACAGGGAAGGGTCTGGATTGGAACTGATGCTGTTAAAATTGGTTTAGTGGATAAATTCGGTGGATTAACAAAAGCAATCGAACTTGCCGCTGAAATGGCTGAAGTGGAGTCGTACCGTATTGTAGAATTGCCAAAACAAAAAGACCCGATTCAAGAATTACTGAAAGAATTATTCGGAGGTTCAAGTGTTCAAACGATGCTAAAAAAAGAACTCGGCGCTAATTACAAATATTTCCAATACCTGAAATATTTACAGGAAGCAAAAGGCGTTCAGGCAAGGATGCCGTTTGATATTTACGTGAACTAAACCTGTTTTTTTCCACCTGTCTTAATTAATCTGTGTTCCGATAATATTGAAAACAGATATTGTTATATTAGAATTGACAAAATAATAATAATTTGTCAGATTTCAATTGACATATTATACTATATTTGTAAATTAAAAATGGACAAAATCAAATTAATGGAACTGTTAAACGGTTTTGGGAGTGGGTTTTGGAATAAGCTTTTATACTGCAAAAGTTACAATCTGCAACCTGAAATAATTTTCTCTGTTCAATCGCGCAGTAAAGACAACTGCAATTCGAAACCTGGTAAGATATTTTCACCGGAGACTTTTTTATCGAAACCTGTAATCTTTTCCGTGCTGCCATCTGCACGATAAATATATACAGTCTCATCTTTGGGAGAGATCAACCATGCTAACCGGCAACCGTTGTCAATCCATTCCAGCATTTTATTATTATGTCCGGGAAAAAAATCGGAAGGAGACATTAATTCAATAACAAAATCAGGACAAATATTAGGAAACTTTTTCTTTTCCTCGTCAGGGATTGTTGCAAATCTTTCTTTTGAAATCCATGCGGCATCCGGTGAACGAACAGCATTATTCGGTAAAATAAAACCAGTGGAAGAGTCGAAAGTTTTACCAAATTTATTTTCAACATTCCAATTTGCTAACTGACGAAAAATTTCGCCGCTAATATTTCCTGTTTCAAGTCCTGTAGGTGACATAATAATAATATCTTTATTAGTATTTCTCTCGAACCTCAAATCACGGTTTTCGGTGCAAAGCTGAAAAAACTGTTTTTCTGTAAGTCCGTTGATCGATTGTGTTTTGAAAATTAAATGTTCCATTGTATTAGCATATCCATGAACAACAAAAATACAAATTTTTTTAAACATATTTTTATTATTAATTTTTTTTGATATTAAAAAAAGTCTTTAGCTAATTTTGCCAATCTTTTTATAGGCTGAATATTTACGTTTTTTCAAATAATACTAATCATATTTAAAATAATTTTCCATGAAAAAAAAATTGTTTATCGGATTTATTTTTTTGATTTTTGTTGTTTCTTCACCCGGACAAACACAATTGGAAAACCCTGGTTTTGAAGATTGGGAAGACGTTGGCTTGCCAGTTGAAGAGCCTGTTGACTGGAGTTCGATAAAGACTTCAGACAATAGTATTTTAAACCAATTTGCTCCCATTGTTTGGGGCAAAGATGAAACCGGACACAGCGGTAATTATTGTGTAAAACTTTTTAATGTTAGTATTTTTACTATCGTTGCCGCAGGAACCCTGACCAATGGCAGAGTACATTCGGATATGAATCCTGATCTGGGCTATGTGTTCACCGATACAAGCGATGCAAGATGGAATTCTCCATTAACCGGAAAACCTGATAGTTTAGTGGGCTGGCTTAAGTTTTTCCCGCAAGGAAACGATGTTGCCCGTGTTAGAGCTTTGATTCACCGTGATGATGCAAAAATTCCCGAAAACGGAACTTTCTCCAACTGGATTGCAGAAACCGAGTTTGTTTCTGTATCCGAAGAAATAGAAGAATGGACACGTTTTTCTGTTCCTTTTACATATTATAATTCAGATGCACCTGAGTATGTTTTAGTAGTGATTAATTCGGGCGATGGCACAACACCTGTTGAAGGCAGCATTGCTTATTTTGACGACCTCGAATTGATCTATAATAGTTCCGATTTAAGAGCAGGTTTTGAAGCTAACCCTATTTCCGGCACAGCCTCCCTCACTGTTCAATTTTCTGATTTATCTATCCCGCAAGGTTCAATTATTTCCTGGCAATGGGATTTCCAAAATGATGGAACTATTGATAGTTATGATCAAAATCCGGAATGGATTTACACAACCCCAGGAATTTATTCGGTTTCTCTAACAATAAGTGATGGAGAAAATGAAGATACAAAAACAAAGGTGGATTATATTTCAGTGTTTGTTGAGCATACGATTATTTTACCCGAAGGCTGGAGCGGTATTTCAAGTTTTATAGTTCCTTTTAATAAAAACATCGAAGATATTTTTGAACCCATAATTAATGAGCTTATAATTCTGCAAAATGAATCGGGGATATACTGGCCCGACCAAAATGTAAATACCCTTGGAACATGGGAAACGCACGCCGGGTATAAAATCAAAGTGGCAAATGAAGTTGAACTGACATATACAGGCATCCCCGACAGCAACAAAACAATCTCCTTATCAGAAGGATGGAACTTAATCCCGGTTCTATCGGAAAACAATGTTGATGTGGTTGAACTGTTTGCCGGCAATAACAGGGTAATGGTAAAAGAGGTAGCCGGATGGAGAATTTACTGGCCGGAAAAGTCAATTAATACTCTCGGATATCTTGAACCGGGGAAAGCATATTTTGTATTAATCTACAACGAAACACAGATCACTTTCCCATAATGCGATAAACTGAAATCAGGAAATATTTATTATAATCAAATGAAAAAGAGTAATTTTTAAATAAATACTTTTAAAAAATTTTATAGTTAACAAAATAATTCCTGTAAATTTGCCGCCGAAATTTTAGCCAAAAAAAAATGAAAAATTTTAAGAATGAAGTCAAGGTAGTAGAGGAAGTTGTAATTCGTTTTTCGGGCGATTCGGGAGACGGAATGCAACTTACGGGAACCTTATTTTCAGACACCTCGGCATTACTTGGCAACAAGATTGCTACTTTTCCTGATTATCCTGCCGAGATCAGGGCTCCACAGGGAACAATCGGAGGGGTTTCAGGTTTTCAGGTTCACTTCGGGCATTCCCAGGTAAATACTCCGGGCGATTATGCCGATGTGCTTGTGGCTATGAATCCTGCTGCGCTAACAGCTAGTATTAAAAGCGTTAAGCGGGGAGGCACCGTTATCATCGATATTAATAGTTTTACTGAAAAAAATATTATAAAGGCCGGTTGTGTATCCGATCCTCTCAAACAATTGGGATACAGGGATTTTAATATTATTAAAGCTCCTATTTCTGCACTTACCCGCGAAAGCCTCAAAGGTCTGAATCTTGACACAAAAAGCATTTTGAGAAGCAAGAATATGTTTGCCCTCGGGATGGTGTACTGGCTTTTCCATCGCTCTCTTGAATTTACACAGAAATTTTTTGAGGATAAGTTTAAAAAAATACCTATTATAGTCGAGGCTAATAAAATAGTTTTAAAGGCTGGTTATTATTATGCTGAAACTATTGAAGCGCTTCATCCGTCATATAGTGTTATTCCTGCAAAAATTGAAAAAGGAACATACAGAAATATTAACGGAAATACTGCTACAGCTTGGGGACTTATTGCTGCAGCCAAAAAAGCAAACTTGCAGTTATTCCTCGGTTCTTATCCTATAACTCCTGCAAGTGAAATATTACAGGAGCTCTCAAGAAGAAAGGATCTTGGGGTTAAAACTTTTCAGGCCGAGGACGAAATTGCAGGTATTTGTTCAGCTATAGGAGCAAGTTTTGGTGGTTGCCTTGCAGTAACAACAACATCAGGACCTGGATTATCGCTGAAAACCGAGGCTATGGGACTTGCTGTTATCGCTGAGTTGCCGCTGGTTATCGTTAATGTTCAGCGTGGAGGACCTTCAACAGGTTTGCCGACAAAGACCGAACAGTCCGATCTTCTTCTGGCTCTTTACGGAAGGCATGGTGAATGCCCACTTGTTGTTATAGCTGCAAGTTCACCATCCAACTGTTTTTATTATGCCTTTAAGGCTGCTAAAATTGCTCTCGAACACATGACTCCGGTAATTCTGCTCACTGACGGTTTTCTTGCCAATGGCACCGAACCGTGGAAAATACCTTCAACCGACAACCTCCCGGAAATTAAACCACCGTTAGTTAAAGAAGGAACAGAAAATTATCAACCTTACGAAAGACTTGATGAATCACTCGTGAGAGGATGGGCTATCCCAGGCACCAAAGGTCTCGAACACCGTCTTGGTGGCCTTGAAAAAATGGCAGTTACCGGAGCTGTTTCTTATGTGCCGGAAAATCACGAGGTGATGGTCAAAGAAAGAGAAGAGAAAATTGAGCGAATTATCTCTGATGTACCAGATCAAAAAGTTATTGGTGATGGTGAGGGAGAATTACTTGTAATTGGTTGGGGCGGAACATACGGACATCTTTATACTGCCTACAGGGAGCTTAAAAATGAAGGATACAATTTTAGTCTTGCTCATTTTAATTACATCAGACCGTTGCCTAAAAATACACACGACCTCCTGACAAGATTTAAAAAACTTCTGGTTTGTGAATTAAATCTGGGACAATTTGCCAATTACCTTAGAATGAAATTTCAAGATCTTGAATTTATGCAGTATAATAAAATTCAGGGGCTTCCTTTTACAGTAATTGAATTAAAAGAAAAAATTAAAAAAACGCTGGAGGAGAAATAAAAATGGAAGAAATAATAAAACTATCCCCGAAAGATTTTAAAAGCAATCAGGAGGTACGATGGTGTGCAGGCTGTGGCGATCATGCAGTATTAAACGCCGTTCATCGTGCAATGGCCGAGTTGGAAATACCCAGGGAAAAATTTGCCGTGATTGCCGGTATCGGGTGTTCGTCAAGGTTTCCATATTATATGAACACTTACGCTTTTCATGGAATTCATGGCAGGGCTGCAGCAATTGCATCAGGATTAAAGATTACTAAACCGGAATTGAGCGTATGGGAAATTACCGGCGACGGTGACGCTCTTGCTATTGGAGGTAATCATTTTATTCATGTTATCCGCCGTAATATCGACATTAATATTCTTTTGCTGAATAATCAGATTTATGGTCTTACCAAAGGCCAGTATTCTCCAACTTCAAAAGAAGGACAGATTACAAAAACTTCTCCTTATGGTAATATCGACCCCCCGTTTCATCCCGGTGAACTGGTTATAGGCGCACAAGGAAAATTCTTTGCAAGAGCAGTGGATAATAATATCAAACTGACTACAAAAATTCTGATTGAGGCTGCCCGGCACAAAGGCACTTCAGTTGTTGAGATTCTCCAGAATTGTGTGATATATAATGATAAAGTACATGCTTATATTACCGATAAGGAAAATAAAGCAGACCGTCAAATTATCCTTGAACAAGGAAAACCTATGATTTTCGGGAAAGAAAAAGACAAAGGGCTGATCCTTGATGGATTCAAATTAAAAGTTGTAAAAATCGGTGAAAACGGAATAACCGAAAAAGATATTCTTGTTCATAATGCTAATGAACCAAACCCGATAATTCATCTGTTACTTGCTAACATGAATTATCCCGAATATCCGGTTGCTTTTGGCGTTATTCGCTCGGTGGATGCGCCAACGTATGAAAGTAAACTTGAAAAACAGATTGAAAAAGTACAGGCACAATCAAGTATAAAAACGCTCGATGACCTGTTGTACAGCGGAAATACCTGGAAGGTTTAAAAAAAAATGGCTTAAAAAAAATCCCCGGTCATAATGGCCGGGGATTTTTTTAAAAAGTTTTAAAATAAATATTTTAATGTAATACCTATTTTAGGCCCGCTTAACAAAATATCTTCAGTAACGGTTTGTATTGTTTCATCCGGCTTTTCGATTCTAAAATCCTGTTTATACTTCCCGTATTTAT
>CBDUSJ010000037.1:0-11397 GCA_965369845.1 uncultured bacterium
ATTTATTACGGGTGACCAATTTTTTCGGGTAATTTTTAGCAAGTGCGGTTAAGTTTTATTTCATCTGATTCCAGCACGGAGAGTTCGAGGATGTCCTTAATAATTTCCAAAAGCTCATTTCCGGATTTAATAATGGTTTTAGCATTTTTACACACCTCCCCTAATGAATCAGCCTCAAGAAGCATTTCCGAAAAACCAAGTATTGTATTAAGAGGAGTTCTTAATTCGTGAGACATAGTTGCCAGGAAAGCTGATTTAAGCCTGTTTGCTGCTTCGGCTTTTTCTTTTGCCTGAATCAGTTCGTTAAGAGTGTTTTTCCATTCGGATATATCGGTAACAACGCCGATAATACGCACGGGAGAACCGTTTTCGTCTCGTTCAACAATCTTGCCTCTGTCGTAAAACCACTTCCAGTCGCCGGATTTTGTTTTTAATCTGTATTCGGTTTCATAAATATTGGTGGCGCCTGAAAGATGATGCTGCATCACATTCATGGTAAAATCATGATCATCAGGATGTATTAGTTTAAAAAACGCCTCTATCTTTGGTGGAAATTCTTCTTTTTTGTAGCCGATCATTTCAGCTTTTTTAGGATGAAAATCAAACCTGCCTGTTTTATAATCCCAGTCCCACCATGCAATATTTCCAACTTCGAGCGCTTGTTCAAGCCTTTCTTTATTAATAAACAACTCCTTTTCGGCAAGGATAATATCAGTAATATCGAGTATTGTGCCAACAACTTTTCCCAAATTTCCCGAATCGTTTTCTACTCGTTCGCAACGGCAATCCATAAAAAATAGCGCACCGTATGGGTGTTTTATTTTATTCATTAAGCGACCGGGTTTTCCTTTTTCTATTGTTTCGTTTACAATTTTACAAACCGAATCCCAGTTATCTCCCCGAATTAATCCGGGTATTTTATTAATCTGTACATCATATATCCCCTTCGGAATGCCGAATATCTTGTACGTTTGAGTAGCAATTTTAATATTTTTTGTAGCAATATCAATTTCCCAAGAACCTAATTTGGCCACATCCTGAGCATTTTCCAGCGCTTTTTTCGACTTGTTGAGAGACTTGGTGCGCTCGATAACTTTTTTCTCAAGCGATTTGTTTAGCTCGCATATTTTGTCCTGCGCTTCTTCAAGCTGTTTGTTTTGCCTTATCAGTTTTTTTTCTTTTTGGTAAATTTCATTACACATTTCAAGTGTAATTTCAAGCTGTTCGTTGCGGTAAGGTTTAATCAAATAACCAAGAGGACGGGCTTTTTTAGCTCTTTCCATGTTTTCCTTTGCCGATATGCCGGATATAAAAATTACCGGAATATCATATTTTTGACGAAGAATTTTAGCAAGTTCAATTCCGTCCATATCTCCCTCAAGCTGAATATCCATTAAAACAAAATCGGGTAAGGTTTTTCCCGCTAATTTAAGACCATCTATGCCATTTGTAGCAATACCAGATACATCAAATCCAAATTTTTTAAGTCGTTGGCTTAGGTCAAGACTTATAATTCTTGAATCCTCAACAATTAATACTCTGGCTTTTGGTTTGTTATTTTTTCTCATCAGGCAAATATATAACTCGTATTATGAGTTTGTAAATTTAATAGAAATCTTAATAAAAATTATTTTTGCCATAAAAATAAATTTTATTAGAAAAAGTAAACAGCGCGTAATAATCGAATTTCGAGATTCTTACAATAATAAACATGAATGATCATTTCTGTTTAAAAATTATAGAGTGTAACAAATCCGGAATAAAATTCAGAATTTTAGCTATTGTAATTATCCTTTTTAATGCCATAATTATTTTCGGTCAAGACACAAATTCTGTAAAAGCCCGTTTTTCTACCTGGTATCAAAACAAAGCGGGAGCAATTTCCATTTCATTTGATGACGCCTGTTTTACGCAATATGAATACGCCTGCCCGATATTAGAAAAATACAACATCAAAGCCACCTTTAGTCTTGTGGGAGAATGGACACACGACCAGCCAAGCAATTCATCCGAACCCGGAAGTTTTGAAATAAAAAAAATGGGGTGGCAGCAGATTTTGGAACTCTATAAAAAAGGACATGAAATTGCCGCACATGGATATATTCACCAAAAATATGATAAACATTTGCCGAAAGATGAATTGGTGAAACAGATGAAAAAAGTTAAAAATCTCATCGAATCAAAAATTCATTCACAAGTTTATACTTTACATTATCCGTATTCTTTTACAACAGATAAAATAATTGAAGCAGCCAAAGAATCAGGATTTTTATTCGGGAGAACAGGAATGGATTCAATTAATCCTCCAAATCCGAAAAATATGAATTACCTGACAAGCAAATCAATTTTGAATAATGAAACACCCAGTGCCGGCGAGTTACAAAAATGGATTTCCGAAGCAAAAGGAAAATGGCTCATTCTTCTGTATCATCATCTTTTTACAGCCGACTCAAAAGAAATGCAAATAATTCGTCATCACAATGTGCGACACAATTATTCTCTGTTGCCGGAAACATTTGAAAAACAGATTGAGATGATCAGTAATTCGGAATACTGGGTAGCTCCTGTTGCCACAATAGGGAAATATATTGTTGAAAGAAATAACACTAAAATAGAAACCATTAAAGACAGAAAAAAAATAATCGTCAATACATCCACAAATCTTGACAAAAAAATATACAACCAACCTTTGACAATTGAAATAGAAATCCCATGGAAAAAAGTAAAAATTGAAGGAAGCGCCAATGATGGAATATATAAAGTCAGGAATAAAAAATTACTAATTAATGTCTTTCCTGAAGAGAAAGTCATTATCTTAAAAAAATGAAATCGTTCACAGTTTAAGAAAAGCTGTATAAATAGCTGAATGTTTGTCTTCAGGGTTAAATGGTTAAATGGCTAAATTGTTAAATGGCTAAATTGTTAAGCCAAAACAATATAACAATGTAACAATGATAACAATATAACAATATAACAATATAACAATTTTTATCATACTAATTTAAAATCGTGAACGGTTAAAAAATAAATAATGTTTATGGGTTATATCATTTTAAGAATAATAGAAAAAGTGTTGATTATATACTTTAGCTTGTATTTTCTTATTGATATTTTATTGTTCATATATTCATTATTTATTTTCAGGAAAAGGAATAAGAAAAAAAAAGAGCCGGATTATTCAAAGCGCCCTGTTTCGATTATTGTTCCTGCGTATAACGAAGAGGTTTCTATTGATTCCTGTGCCAATATGCTTTTAGAAATTGATTATCCAGATTATGAAGTTATAATTGTAAATGACGGCTCGAAAGACAGAACTTTAGATAAATTGAAAAATGTATTTGAATTTGGGGAAATAAATTTTAAAGAAAAAGAGTTTTTAAAAACAAAAAAAATAAAAAAAGTTTATCGGGGTTTAAACAAAAACATAATCTTAATTGATAAAGAAAATGGCGGGAAAGCAGATTCTATTAATGCCGGTATCAATTATTCAAACGGGAAATATATTTGCACTATTGACGCAGATTCCATTTTAGATGCCAATGCCTTAAAAGAAGTAGTAAAACCTTTTATTCTCAACCAAAACACCGTTGTTTCCGGCGGTCAACTGGCTGCCGCAAATGATATTGTTTTATCGCATAACAAAGTTGTCGGTTCAAAAATGCCGTCCAATATCTGGGTTCTTTGGCAAATCATCGAATACATAAAATCGTTTATGATATCAAGAATAGGATTGAGCCGGATAAATGCGCTATTGATTATGTCGGGAGCTTTTTCGTTGTATAAAAAGAATGACCTACTGGAAATTGGTGGATTCTTAACTGCAATAAACACGCACTCATACCTCGAAAAAACTATTGGATTAGGCAAGCAAACCGTTTGTGAAGATATGGAAATTGTGGTAAGATTGTGGCAATATAAACGAGATAACAAAGTTAAAGCAAAAGCTGTTTTTTTACCCGAACCTGTGTGTTGGACAGAAGTTCCGGATAACGGTAAAAACTTGTTCAAGCAACGTTCCAGGTGGCATCAGGGTTTGGCGGAAACTTTACGAATTCATAAAGGAATGTTGTTTGAACCCAAATATGGAGTTACAGGATTGCTCGGGCTTCCGTATTATTTCTTTTTTGAATTATTATCGCCTTTGGTTAAAGTATTTACTTTAATTTTTATTGCTGTTTCAGCATATTACGGAACCATTAATTTCAATTGGGCGCTTTTGCTTTTGGTTAGCGTTATACTCACAACCGGAATAATTATGAGTTCTGTTACGGCAATTATTGAATATTGGAGTCAGAAACAAACTAAAGCAAACCGCGATGCGTTGCGTTATAAAAGTTTTAAAGATTGGTTGTGGCTGATTTTTGCAGGAATAATAGCCGAATTTTCTTATTCTTTTTATAAAATTGCAGCTCAGATTAATGGGATTTTTTATTTTTTAAGAAGGAAGAGCGATTGGAATAAATTTGAACGAAAAGGGGTAAAACAAATATAAAGTAGAAATTGTAAATTAGGTAACCGTTCACGGGGTTATAAAATATTATTCATGCCGATTTAATTGATTAACTGGTATTTAACAAATGTAATTAAAAAATAATCTGTGAAAATCCGAGTAATCTGTGGCGTAATTTTTTATTCCAAATTTATATTTAGTTTATAATCTGTCATTCAAATACTGTGAATGGTTACGAAATTGGAAATCCATCCATACGGATTCCTTTCAGTCATACGGACAAGTTTAGAAATCCATACGGACAAGTTTAGAAATTGTAAATTATAAGTTTTGAATTTTAAATGATGAAATATTTTTTAGCGTTTTTGTTGTTGTTGATTGGCGCTTTGGCTTTTAGTCAAAATCAGGATACGGAATATTGGAGAAAACTTGGGTACGATGCCAAAATAAAAGAAAACTATGTTACGGCAATAGAAAATTACAAAAAAGTTCTGGATATTGACACGTCTGATTACGATGCCAAACTTGCGCTTGCAAGGCTATGTCTCCTTAATGAAGAATATAACTCTTCTGTTTTGTTTTTTAATGATATTTTTCAAAACGACTCAACCGACGTAGAAGCATTAAACGGATTGGGAAAATGCCATATCATACTCGATAAACCCGATAAAGCGGCATTTTATTTTGAAGAGGCAATTCGTTTTTTACCGGACAATGTTCAACAATATTTTGATTTGGCCAAAGCATACAGCTATGATGGAAAATTAAATAAAGCGATTGAGGTTTACGATGATATTATGAAAATTGATGATACTTATTCGGAAGCATGGGCGGGAATAGGCAAAATGTATTATTGGCAGGGAAAGCCAAAGTCTGCTGTTTCTTATTACAAAAAAGCACTGGCCTTAGACCCGACAAATGAAGAAATTGCAAATGAATATAAAAACATCTTAAACGAATTAAAATATAAATTTACCGCCACATTGAAACCTCTGAATGAAACCGAAGAAAGTTATAAAATAAATGCCTTGATCCAAAAATACAGCATCGAAAAAAGACTTGGCAACTCTTTCAACCTTTCTGTAAACTTTCTGCTCGATTATTCCGACAGAACTTTTACAGATACCATCGGCGATACAACAAGATGGTTTGACAACACCTGGATAAAAGCAGGCTGGATTACCAATCATCATGCTGTAAGCGGTTATGCAGGATATAGCAATAGCGACGAAAAATTTACCACTTATGGTTTAAACTGGAAATGCAATTTTATTATCGGAGAATTTGCGTTCAAAAATTCACTAACCGGAGGATACGATTATTTTTATTATTGGAACCGGGTAGGCGGCAATTCCATTTCAGATATTTTTAACGTAACTTACAAAAAGTTCGGTTTTGAGGCAGGCTATACTTACGGGGTTGTTGACAGTGCTTTATTACAAGATTATTATACCGACAAATATGAAATTTACAAAAATCCGCATAGTTCGTATGTGTTTTCCTTTAGCTACAAATTACTTTCAAAGCCGGTGGTTAAGTTAGCCCTTAATTATTCGTATATGAATTTCAAGTATAAATCGCCGCTTTACTATTCTCCTTATGGCAGAAAGCTAACAGGGGCTTCAACTTCAATATATTATGACTATAAAAAATTCTATGTTTACGGAGGGTTTTCTTACAATATTGGAACGGAATTTTACTATGAAGAAGAAACAGCCTCTTCTGCAAATTTCAAAAAAGTGATGATGAATGTTAATAACTGGGCGGCAGAAGCGGAACTCGGATACAATCTTTATCCGTTTTCGTTTTCATTAGGCGGAAGCAAGTTTTATAATCCGTATTACGAAAGCACTTCAGGATATTTCTCTATAAAAGTATTGTTTTAATGAAAGGTAAATTTTTTATCATAGCGCTACTTCTGGCATTATTGGTTTTTACCGTTTATCAAATGATGCAATATGAAGAATCTATCAGAGAAGAAAGGATTATCAGGCTTTATGTTGAAGATGATTCAAAACCTTTATTATCAAAATTTCCGGTTGAGGAGCTTAATATCGCAGCGCTTAATTCCGATTATTATTTCGTTGCAGACGGCGATTATTTTAAATCTCTTAAAACAAAATACAATAGTGACGGTAAACAGTTATTTTGGGAAAACATCTTTTTAAAAGGTGTAAATTTAGGAGTAGCCGTTCCCGGAAAATTCCCTGCGGAATTTTCTTTAACCTTTGATGAATATCTTGAATGGTTAGAATTAATCGGTAAAATGAACGCCAATGTTGTCAGGATTTACACCATTTTACCGCCGGAGTTCTACGAAGCGTTTTCTTACTACAATTTACATCATCAAAACAAACCTTTGTACTTGATGCAGGGTGTTTGGGCAAAAATTCCAAATGACGATAATTACTATAATGAAGATTACACCAGAGAATTTCAAAAAGAAATTATTGATGTAATTGATGTGATACACGGAAAAGCCGTTTTAAAAGAACAATCCGGAAAAGCATCGGGAACTTACGCAACGGATGTTTCAAATTATGTGGTAGCCTTATTGCTGGGAAGAGAATGGGAACCAAGCGCGGTTTATAAAACCAATCATACCAATAAAATAAATCATTACATTGGCGATTTTATTATTATAAACGACGGCAATGCTATGGAAGCCTGGTTAGCTAAAATGATGGATTTTACCGTTTTGTACGAAACGCAAACCTACAAGTCGCAACATCCGGTTTCTTTTGTGAACTGGCTTCCGTTAGACCCGATGTATCACAATACCGAAATCATTGAAAATAAAAAAGTGCGCGAATACGATAACGATTTGGAAAAACTGGATTTCACAAAGTTTCATTCGACAGAATTGTTCTTTCCGGGAATTTTTGCGGCGTATCACGCTTATCCGTACTATCCCGATTATATTTATTTACAGGAATCATACTCCAACGCAATTAATTACAAAGGCGAAAAAGACAATTATTTCGGCTACCTTCAGGATTTGAAACAACACACACAAGGCTTGCCGCTAATTATTGCAGAATACGGGCTTCCTTCAAGCCGCGGAAACAGTCATTACGCTCCTTACGGTTTTAATCAGGGTGGACATTCCGAAGCAGAACAGGCAAAACTTTCTTTAATCCTAACTAAAGATATTTATTATTCAAATTGTGCCGGCGCTATTTTTTTTGAATGGACTGATGAATGGTTCAAACACAATTGGTTGGTAATGGATTTTGAACAACCTTTTGAAGACCGTAAGATTTGGCACAACATGGAAAATCCGGAACAAAACTTTGGAATATATGCTCTTGAAAGCAGAACCAAAACAATAGACGGAAACACAGATGACTGGGATAAAAATAATTTTAAAGGTAATGATATAATAATAGCGGCAGATGCTGACCCCGGCTACTTTTATATTTCTTCAATTATTCCCGAGCTTGATTTCAACAAGAATAACCTTTATCTTGCAATAGATATTTTTGATAAAGAAAAGGGCGATCACAAGCTGCCTTTTTCCGATAAGGAATTTGAAAATGGTTTTGAATTTTTATTGGAATTTAAGAATGAGAATAATGCGCGGATATTAGTTGATGAGCCTTACTCCGTTTTTACAGATATTTACAACGAGCATATTCCTGTTTATGCGTCAAAAAAAAATAATAACGGTTTGTTCATTAAGCAAAAATTATTAACAAATCGTAGCAGAGTAACTTTACTTGGCGAAAAAACAGATTCGATAATTCATAACCGAAGCCCGTTAATTTTTGGAAATTCATCGCTTCCCGAAACTTCCAATGCCGATTGGTTTTGGAATGACTCGACCAAAATGCTGGAACTTCGGCTCGACTGGCATTTAATTAATGTTAGCGATCCTGCCAAAAGATATGTTCTCGACGACATAGAAGGTACTCCGGCAATTGAATATTCCAAAACTGATGCTGTAAAAATGTATGTTTTTGTTACTGATAAAAAGAATAATATTTTAACTCAATATCCGGCAAACGAACCCTATTCCTACATTTGGGACGAGTGGGAAGTTCCGGTTTACAAAGCCCGCCTCAAACCGGTTTATTATTCTTTACAAAAATATTTCAAAGAATTAAAACCCGATTTTATCGAAATTTATAAGCGGCCCGAAACGGATGGATCATTTGAAATAACAGATTTTTACAACAATAAAAAAGGCGCAATTTCCATAAGTTTTGATAATGCAGGTTTTTCACAATACCGGTATGCGATACCTGTTTTACACAAATACCATATTAAAGGAAGTTTTGGGGTGATCCCGGAATTATTGGATAAATCTCCGGGACTTTATGATATTGATGAAGGAGTTAAGTTGAAAAGATTAAGTGTGAAAGAAATAAGAGAAATTGCAGGAAATAATAACGAAATTGCTTATCAACCGCTTAATGCAGAATTCTCAAATCAGGAAAATCTGGTTTTACTAAAACAAAAAGTAAATGCAGAAATTAATTCGTTGCATTTGAAAAAAAATTCAATTTCTGATAATTCTGTTAAATCATCAATTGTTTTTACAAGAAAAACGCCGGATAAAAATGTTCTGTTCTCTAACGTTTCAGGAATTTCTTATGCCGTTGTCAATACTCATTTAAGCCAAATTAAACTGGACAGTATTTTTAAAACCAATAAAAATCAATGGACAATTTTGGTTTATCATAATTTGTTTGTCAAAGATCAAACCAGGGTAAATAATATCAGTAAAGAAAAATTTAATGAGTATTTTATTGACAGATCCGATTTTGATAAGCAGATAAGGCTTGCCCGTAACACCGATTACTGGATAGCGCCGGAAGCAAATGTTTTCAAATATCTGAAAGAAAAAAAATCATCGAAAATAGAAACAACACAATATAAAAATTTCATATTCTTAAAAGTGATCAACACGCTCGACAGGAATATATTTAATCAACCGTTAACCGTTGAATTTACAACCGATACAAAAATCATTAAAGTAGAAGGCTCGGCGGCAGATGGAATTTATAACAATAGAACAGGAAGTATTTTTATAAATGTTTTTCCAAATAGGGAAGTTAAAATAGAAATTATCGAATAATGAAATATAAAATTTTAATCACGTTAAGTTTTGTCGTTTTCTTAATGATGCAATGCTCACCTCCGACAAATGAAAGCAAGCAGTTGAAGGAAAAAATGCTGAACAAGCAACTACCCAAAGCACTGTACGTTACAACAGGGAAAAACCGTGGAAATGCAGAATTAGCCAAGGGAATAATAATTGCAATTCAAACCTTCAACAAAAGAGGAACTTTGGTGCGACTTGAACCTCGTGATATTTTGTACGATTATGACAAGTTGAGCAATTACAATATCATAATTCTTTCAACAGCTTTTGAATATCACGATGCCGACAGAAAATACTCGCTAACTTATATGTCGAATGAAGAAATACATAATTTAACCGAATTTGTAAGTAATGGCGGCGTTTTGATTTCAGGTGATAATGTTGGCAGGAATTTACCTGATGGAACAGACAGAATAAGTAAATATCAAAAATTAGACCCCGAAAACTGGGAGCTATCCGAATGTTTTGGTGTAAGCCTTAAAGAAAAAAATATGGCAGGAAACCGTATTGAAGGTAAAATTGGAAATTATTTTAATGGTGTTTTTATGCAGACAGAAAAAGGCGAATTATGGACATTAGTTTCTGATACTGTCAATTCGAGCAAGCTAAAGGTTCTGGCTTATTGGAAAAAAGCAAACGATTCGATGCCCGCTATTATTCAAAATAAATACAACAAAGGAACAGCATATCTGTTTGCTTCATCCGATTTTTTACATCCTGCCAATGATGGCGGTTATTGGAGCGCCGGCCAGATACAAGATTTTTACAATTATGTGTTAGATGAATATAACAGCCAAAATCATTTGGACATAAGATTAAATGCATGGCCCGATGCTTATGATTATGCGTTTTGTGTTACCTTAAATTCCAGCGGCAGCTTGGAACAATACAAGCGCATAATAAATCTGTTGGAAAAGGAAAATATCAAACCCACATTTTTTGTCAGCGGTAATGTAAATGAAGAAATAAAATCATATTTAAAAGATAAAAATATTCCAACCGAATCGAGCGGATTTTCTTTTATCAATTATGAATATTTAACGTATCCTGAATCGGTGGAAAAAATTTTACGTAACGAAAATAAATGGAATAAAAAATTTACCGGTTTTCGTTTTCCCTATACGAGTCCGGGGTTTTGGGCCATACTTGCACTCGATGAAAACAATTATTCTTTTGAATCGAGTATTGGAGCTAACAATATTGATTTTTTTCACGGAAGTGTTTTTCCTTACAACATAGTTGTGGCTAACGATAAATTTTACAAAAGCACGGATGTTTTAGAAATAGCGCCAACTTACCACGATGACTATTATTTTTTAAAAAAACTTAAAGACGACAAAAGCCCGAATCTTAATCAATTAACCAAAGATGTAATGCTTTACGAGAAATATTTACAAAATTATTGGAAATACGCTGTAAAACCCTATAAAGGTTTGATGGTTTTTCTCGGACATCCTGAATTTGTCGGTTATAGCGATACTACATCAACTGCCCTGAAAAACCTGATTACAAGAGTTAAGCAAGATAATACCTGGATTACAACTATAAATGAAGTAGCCGAATTCAGGAAAAATTTAGAAAAACTTCAATTTTATGTTGATTCGGAAAATAATGAATACACGGTTCAGGTAATCGGGCCACAAAATATAAATATAAAAAATGTAACTCTTGTTCTTTCACAGGAACCAAAAAAAGTTATTGCTAAAAAAGGGAAAGTGGAAGTTATAAAAAACAAGGGTGAATATAAAATTGTATTTGAAGCATTTGACGGACAGGTTTTGACAATTAAAAATGAATAATATGGTATGTTACTGTTACCAACCCAAACCCTCCCTACAAA